>CAIRDJ010000023.1 GCA_903877335.1 uncultured Chloroflexota bacterium
AGCCTGTAACGTCAGCTTGTCCGCACGCAACGCCCGCATGAGCGGATGCTTTGATAGGGTATGAATGAGATCAGCACGCCCAACAATGATGCCAGCTTGCGGACCTCCAAGCAGTTTATCCCCGCTAAAGAGTACCAAATCCGCCCCAGCTTGAATGCTTGCCTGCACGGTTGGTTCAGGGGTTAAACCATAATCTGCGGTATCCAGCAACGCCCCACTGCCGACATCTTCCACCACCAGCACCTGACGAGCGTGGGCAAGGTTGACCATTTCATGTAGTGGGGTGGTCTCGACGAATCCGAGTTGTTGAAAGTTGGACGAATGCACCTTGAGGAGCATTGCCGTGTGGGGCGTGAGGGCGCGTTCATAATCGGCAAGGCGCGTCTTGTTGGTTGTTCCCACCTCAACCAGGCGTGCCCCTCCTTGTGTCATCACATCAGGGATGCGAAACCCTCCCCCGATCTCCACCAACTGCCCACGACTGACCACCACCTCCCGATCATGCGCGAGGGCGGTTAACGTGAGGAGCAACGCGGCGGCGCAATTGTTGACCACTAGAGCGGATTCAGCGTGCGTGAGTTGCGCCAAGAGTTGGGAACAATGCACCCGACGACTCCCACGCCCGCCCTCTTCTAGGTCAAACTCTAGGGTGTTATATCCGTCCAGCGTCTCTTGTATGGCACGCAAAGCAGATTCGGGCAGGGGGGCACGCCCTAGATTGGTGTGAATGAGAACGCCCGTCGCGTTGATGACAGGGCGCAAAGTTGGTTTGTAGCGTTGGGTGAGGGTGTCGTGAACACGTGCGAGGATGGATTCTGTAGCCAGTGACGGAGCCTCCCCTGCCAAGATTTGCTGGCGTAGATGATGCAATGTGGAGCGGACAGCCTCTAAAACTGCCGCATGCCCATATTGTGCTAACGCGGGTGATAGACTGGAATGTTCTAGCAACTGCCCAACGGGAGGCAACCCCCGCAATAGATCATGCGCCATCTTGAGCTTCGTTCTGTAGTTCACGTAAACGCAGGAAGAACTCAATGACGATGAAGACCAATGCTAAGAAGAAGGCGATCGACACGGTGAGAACGCGCGGAATTTGTAACCAAGCGCATGACACCGCATATACACCGATCCACATGGCTTGGCGTACAATCACCCCGCCCGCCGGCAACTCGGCATGAACGGGGGTGAACCTCACATTCAAGTAACGCACCAACGGGATGAACGTCCCCGTCACCGCCATATTCAGCAAGGCGAAGAATAGCCAGCGTTGCCCAACGCGCGGAATGGTTTGCGTCACTAAGGCGTACAATCCCCACCAACCCACCACGACCATCACGACGGCGGCGATCAAGATACCCAGATGGTCGGACGGCATGGCATCGGGCTTGGTAAACGTGGATTTAGTTGGGGATGTCAGGTTCATGGCGTATCAATCCGTGTGTTGATGGGTCTTGGTTGATGATGGTATAGGCTTCCTCAAGCGTGTCTACCATGAGCAGACGGTCGCTCTGTGTCTCACTGTTCGATGATAGCGAGTTGAATCCAATTTGATGCTTGTCCCTCAACTGCGGTCAAAATTGGCAGGCGTTCGAGCGTTGAATAATTATACCAACCTGTGTAAATGGCAAGTGAATCAGATGTTGCCAAGTTGTTAAAAACCAGATTCTCGACGACCCATTGCCCTGCTTGAATTGTCCCCAATGGCGCGTCCAACCCTGCCCGTTGTTGCCCATCTGCATCCACCACATGCACAAAACGGATGTGATCGCTGGTGAGGGGGGCGGTTGCCTGCCACGACAAATACACATGTAAGGCGGTTGCTGTGGAAGACACCGCCGCCCCCTCTAGCATTACGGTATCCGCCACGTTCACAGGAATAGCAAAAACTTGGGCAGAGGCAATCTCCTCGACTTCGACGCTTGTCACCCGATACGTGGGGCACGGAACGCTCAAGCGCACACGGTCGCAAGGGGTGGCGCGTTCAAGACGGTAAGTCTGATAACCCGCTTCAAGGGGAACAACCCATTCAAACGGCGGGGTGAGTGGATTGGTCTGCATGGGCACGCCTTCACGGGTGAGCATCAACGGGACAGACTCCCCCTCCGCCGTGACCGAGAGCCGCACCCATTGGGGTATTGTGCTGTAAAGGTGAAGCGTTGCCTGTTCATCGGCGATCACGGGCAAAGCCACAAGGGGCGCGGTGGTGGTTGAGGGGGAGGGTACATCAAAGACCGCAAACCGCTCATCTTCATAGCGCGGGCTACCTAAGTGTGCGGTGACAAACTCTAGCAGATCGGGCGCATCATCTTTGTGCAGGATGACCACATCCACGCCGGCTTCATCCAACAGATTCAGATCAAGCGTGGATTGCAACAGATTTAGCTTTGCTTGTGAGACGGGCGTTTCACGGGTGACATGCCCCCCAATGATTGGCTTATGATGGGCAGTTTGAATGAACATTGCCTCTTTGGCAACAAGATTGTGGTTGATGGGCACATTCAAGATCGCGCGGATGGTCACATCATCGCGCAAGTCAGCAATCGCGCTGGGCACGTCTCCTGTCACGGTGGCAATGGCGGGGAATCCGTCTTGCCAGAATAGGTGATAATCCGCATAGATCACCACCAGTAGCCCTGCGCTCAAGACGTACTGCATCCACCTATGGCGCAAGAAGCGCGTGTTATAGACCCTGACCAATCCATAGCCCACCATCACCGACAGGGCGAAACCAACCACGATCCCAAAGCGACCGGGTGAGCGCATCTCCTCCATGATGGGTAAGTTTGCCACCAGCGCGAACGGCAACACCACCGCGCTACGGTATTGGTCAATGTTGAACATGAGGGGTTGGTCAAAAATTTTCAAAACGGGACCCAGCGAGAACACCCACGCCAGCACCGCCAACCCCAACCACCACTGATCCCGACGACGGGGCAAGCCCACGATCACCAACAGCACGGGCACAATCCCCAAATACCCCACGCCCTCGACAAGGTTTGTGCCCAGCACGCGGTGCGTATATTCCAATTGTCCCCAAAGCGGATGGAAGAAGGACGGGGTGACAATGGCGAGTAAGTCCGCGCTGTAGCGCACCACCCCGCCGGGGTTGACGGCGGTTTCAAGCGTGAGTTGCTCGCGCAGGAGCGGAATGATCCAGATGAATGTTACGGCTAAACCCAGTACAACCACCAAGCCACTCCGCCACATCCAACCCCACTGACGGCGATAGAGCAACATCAAAGCGAATGCCAAGAAAATTGGGAACAAGGTGAAGACTAGGTGGGTGGTCATTGCTAGGAGCGAGAGCCAAAAGAAGAAGACTGCCCACCCCACCTTGCGCCAATTCATACGTTCACGCAAGGCATAGAGTTGATCCAACAATAGGGGAACACACGCCAAATAGAGGATGCCCACATGCGCCCCAAACAGGTGCCCTTGAATGCTGGGATACCACAGGAATACCGTCCCTGCCAACAATGCGGCAGGGGTGGCGTGGGCACTGTTCACCGTTGGATCATGCGTCCCGTTCAACAAACGTCGCACAAAGTAGAACATTGCCCACCCATTCAACGAAAGCCACAACATGATGACCAAATTGAAGGCGGTTGGAAGTGGGAACACCCATGCGAATAACCATGCAGGGAAGCCCTGTAACGGATTGGTGAGCATCCAATTGGCGGGCAAGCCATCCGGATAGGCCAGCAAACTTTGCCAATAGGGATTTTGCCCTGTTTGAAACGCATAGGTATACCACCATACATGGCGCGAATACTCATAGGCATCGCTCTCGTAAGCACCAATGAGATGGCTATTGAACTGTGAGAGCATCGGTGCCAGCAAGGCTAATGTCATGGCAACAAAAAACAAGTATGCCCACACATGCAATCGTATCGACTTCATGAACTCATTGCCCCTTCGTGCGCCAAACCATAAAACGTTCATCCTCATATAACGCTGTGCCTAGTTTTTGCACAGCATGTGCCTCTAGCTCTGGGGTCGCCCATTGGCGATGCAAAATGACCATATCCGCGCCATATTGTTGCAACAAGTCGGGCGAAAGCGTAGATTGTAATTGCGCTAGCACGGTTTCTGAAACAGGGGTACGACGGGTGATTTGCCCCCCGATCACAGGCTTGTGATGCACCGTCACCAAGAACATCCCATCTTTGGTGGCGAGCAGGTGGTCATACGGAATATCAAACACGGCGCGGATGGTGGGGTCGTCGCGTAGTTCTAAGAAGATGTCACGCTCCAAAGTCGGAATGGTGGGGATCATGGGGGCATGGTTATGCCACATGACCTGATACTCAAAGGCGATGCCCATCACCACCGCGAACCCGATCAACCAACGACCACGCCCCAATCGTTTCAGCCCATGCCACACGTCGCGCGCCCCATATCCCGCCAAGACTGCCATGCCTGCCCCCACCAAAAAGTTGAAGCGAGCAGGTGTGCGGACAATGTTGAGGAGTGGCAAACGTGAAACCCACCCCCAAGGCAACAAGATCGGACTGGAAATGCCATCTATGGCAACGATGATGACTTCGCCGTTCCACTTCAAAAATACCCCTAATGCCAAGATCATTCCCAGCACCACGATTGCCCCCCACCATCGCGCTGGCGGAACACGGAATAACGCCACCCCTGCCAAGCACGTCGCCAAAATCCCTAGATAAGCTGTACCCTCAACATTTTTCACCTCCCCCAGAACATTGCGGGCATAGGTCAACTGACTGAAGAGCGGGTTATAAAACGAGGGGGCTACAAACGCCAGCAGATCCGTGCTATATGCCACATCTCCGCGCTCTTGGTTAGTGGGGGTGGTGGTGCGCTCCTGTAAAATGGGAGCGATCAACACCAGCGCCAGACCTAGCCCAATCACCCCGCCCAACAGCATCCGCCGCATTGCCCACCCCTGCCGCGCATGTAGGGACTTGATGAACCATATTGCACCAAAGGGGATGACCAAGAAGATCAGATGTTGAATGCTTCCGCCGATGGCTAAGGGCAAGGCGAGGGCAACCCAGACCCATGCCCAACGGTGTGAGCGTGTCGTGGTATTTTCTAGCGCGATCATCCACAATACCGCCCCCCATAGAGCAATCAAGCCCACATGCGAGGCGATTAAATGCGCCTGTGTGGTGGGATATAACATGAAGACGATGCCCATCAAGAGCGCGGAGGGGAAATGTCCAAGCAACCGCCACCCTAGCCAATACATGGTGCCACCATTCAACGCCAAGTGAAACACAATCGAGAGGTTGTACGCTGTGGGCAAGGGCAACGCATACAAGAACATCCAAGCAGGGGCAAAATTAAACGGATTCCCCCACAACCACGCGCCCCCCAGACCATTCGGATAAGCAAGCGTTTCAACATGGAAGGGGTTTTGAGCGTGGGTGAGGGCGTGGTGAATCCACCAGATATGATGGGCATATTCATAGGCATCTCCAAAAGGATCACCAATGAACTGTGCGGAGAAAACCCCTAGCATGGGGAAAAGCCACGCTCCCACGCCGATCACCATCACGAGGCAAGCAAGCCCATGCTGTCGGTGAATGGGTTTCATGGGGCGGGCAACTTAAGCAGGAAGCGATTCTTCTTCGGCTTCATGGTCGTTTTTACTTTGCTGGCTAGAACAGTCATGCATGCATATCAATGCTGAAATAGCGTCAGGCGACCTCAGCGTGGAGGCTATTGTAACAACATTTGTGATGATGGGTGATAGCTTTCCCAGAACTTACCTACCAAGTTCATGAGAGACCATGAGTGTAGACATCAGATTGAGTATTGTGGCAGGCGGTGGCTAAACAACAGCGCAGGAAATCTAAACCTGACCATATACCAGCGCATCCATTTTTTATATTCTAGTGTTCAGGCATCAACATACAATCAAAACAGGTGAATATCATGCAGTGGACAACCCCACCGGACTTAACCATAGACCCAACTAAAACCCATACCGCCGTTCTGGAAACAAATAAAGGAATCATCCAAATCCATTTGTTTGCGAAAGAAGCCCCCATCACGGTCAACAACTTCGTCTTCTTGATTCAACAAGGTTTCTATGATGGGGTGAAGTTCCACCGCGTCATTGCTGACTTCATGATTCAAGGCGGAGATCGCAATGGCAAACCGGCGGGTACAGGTGGACCCGGTTACAAGTGGAAAGACGAGCTTTCAGCATTGCGGTTGAAGCACGATGCACCGGGTATTTTGAGCATGGCAAATGCTGGACCCAACACCAACGGAAGCCAATTCTTCATCACGCATGTTGCAACCCCTTGGTTGGACGGCAAGCACGCTGTCTTCGGCAAGGTCATTGGGGACGGACAAAAAGTCGTAGATTCCATTCGACAGGACAACCTGATTGTTAAAGCAAGCGTGACAATCGAGTGAGTTGATGGGTTGCCATAACAGGGAAAATCCCCCCGTTATGGCTTTCCCACCACAAATGAAGTCGGCACCATTACAGTGGAATCTCCGTCATGTTGCGATAGCACGGTTGACTCATTATTTGACTTGGTAGCCCTTTAATAAGTCTGAGCGATTTCAGCATCGTGCCGACGGATGCTAGATACACGACTAACTGTTAATTTTCCCCCACCGCCAACTTGACAGTGTGAAACAAAACAGAAGATAGTAGTAGTCAGTTTCTCGCAAAATACGACCAGTTGTGCATGTTGATCGGGTTTTAGGGCACGTTGCCACGTGGTATTGTGCGTGCTTTCTCCCGCACTCATGTGGCGACTCTATTATTAATAATCAAATGTTTAATTAATAAAAACTGGACATATATTGCTATTGCAATCGTTTGCGCTTTCTGTTATTATCTTTAGTAAAGGTTCAATTCATTTGATGAAGGTAAAAAATAATGGACGAGACAGCAAAAACAATAGCTGGTTTGAGTAAAGAGCAAATTGAGAGAAAAATTCACGGGGCAAAGATCATCTTCCTGTACCCCTGGACTACGCACAGAAATGTGTTCCTTTCTTACATGTTGGAACAAACGGACTACGCATTGCTTTACTACCGCTTAAAAGACTCTGAAGAGACGCTCACTGGTTGGTTCAAGAATCTCATAATTGAGTTCCGCAAGAACTACGGCGACTTTGGACATCGGTTAGAGGCGAGTTTAGAAAGTGATGACCCCGCCAGTTGGGCGTTGAGCCTGGCACTGGACCTAAACTTATATGCACAACGCAATGGCATGGTGTACTTCTTCTGTGATGAAATCGACCGCATCCCTCACGACGAGATGCTCAAATCATTCTTTAGGGAACTGGTGTCCAACGTTAATGATCGCGTGAAGGTGGTCATCAGCTCGCGCCTGTTACGTTATCAACCCTGGTTGGGATTCATTGGGAGTGGCGCGGGGACAGTCTTGACGACCGAAATCAATAGTGACCAAGCACTTTACAACCCTCAAGGGCAATCTAAACCCAC
This sequence comes from uncultured Chloroflexota bacterium, assembly GCA_903877335.1. Taxonomy (GTDB): domain Bacteria; phylum Chloroflexota; class Anaerolineae; order Aggregatilineales; family Phototrophicaceae; genus CAIRDJ01. The sequence continues at coordinate 7,447 of CAIRDJ010000023.1, forward strand.
TCTGGAGACTTACGCGCTCGGTCGAGGTTACGGTATTGTCAATGGACAAACCATCAATAACTGGGACGGTGCGTTGCCACGCAATCTCTTCTTCTACTTCGTAGATCATCCCCTCATCACCAGAGATCAAATTTTCGAGGTGTTCTGGCCCCGTCTCGCCACCAAAGATGCAACCAACGTCTTTCACGTCACCAAGCGGAAGATCAGCGAACGCATCACCATGAAGATAGAAAACGCATCCGAAAGCTATGAACTCACCCAGTATAGCTCTGGTTATTATATTCCTTCCAACAAGTTCACGCGCTTCTATGATGTGCATGAATTTCAAGCAACGATGGACCAGTCTATGGTGGTCAACAATGTTGACGAAGAAGAAAAGTTGCTACAGCAAGCGATTGACCTATATCGCGGTCCTTTCTTGCAAGACGGCAAAATGGACTGGATGGATACCAGACGGGATGAATTAAAGTATCTCTATGCACAAGCGTTGATTGGCATCGGGCGCATCCGCAAAAATCAAGGCAAGAAAATGGTGGCATTAGGCTTCTTCATTCGCGCCCTGAAAGAAATCCCAGAGCGCGAAGATGTACATCGCGAGGTGATGCAAATTTACACCGAAGCAGGAATGTACCAGGATGCCCTAGAACAATACCAAATCCTCGCGAGGACACTGGATCGTACTCTTGGTGTAAGTCCCTCCCGCGAGACCCGTTCCCTGCACGACCTGATACGCACCCAAATATAGTTATAGACTAGCCACACAATTGAGTAGGGTGAACGCTTACCCTACTCAAACAGAAAATCTGTCCCGCGCATTTCCATAGGCAACCCCATCAACCAAATAGCCACCAGCAACATCCCCAAGAACAGCATCAACCACGGCAACATGGCATTGAAAGACTGACGCTTCCCATAGACGGCGATCGCCCGTTGTTGTGCGACCCACCAACTGACCACAAACCCAAGCCCTAAACTCCCCAGCTCCATCAAGCCTAGAACGGGTGAATCGAAGGGAATCCCCCCCAGTTGCCAGTTGGGTTGTAAACCTAGCACTTGTTGCAAAACAGGGATAATTGTCCACATGCCAATCAAGAAATGAAACATATAATGCGCAAACCAGATCGCAAACCCGATTGGGACGAAGGCAGGCGCAAAGGTCGCCACCACTTCGCGCAACGAAGGCTTAGGTTTGCGCAGGGACTGGCGCGTCAACAATGCAGCACCAAACGTTAGGGCGACGGGCAGTGCCACACTTCCTAACCCCAACCAGCTCAACAGCACCAACGCCTCAATCAACCGATCGGAGATGCCAAGTCCCCTCATCCAGAGTAATTGATCCACCATTGCCTGCATCATGCGATAGACGGGTGGCACCATGCCAAAGGCATTGGTCAAGCCCATGAAAGCGAGGATGATGACCAAAAAGGCGACATCCCAACGCTTGCGCCATGCCGTGACATCCTTAAGTTCTGCGAGCGGGGAGCGCGTGAACAACCCGATGTTGTCGTGGGGGCACGCCCGCACACAATCCAAGCATAGCGTGCAATCGAGGTTGGTTTTGATCTGGGGAGCGAAAAGTTCGGTGCCACACCCAAGCACCCCACTAGGAGCATGTTGCACGCTCTGCCCAATTTGATCGATCAAGATGAGGGGTTGGGGACTGTAGCTCCCGTTGATGCATTCTTTCCCCACACAACTACCGCAGACATCCGCACGATGCACCCCAATTTGGGTGGGGGAAAGGGTTGAATAGACAAAGTTGAAGGTCCCCAATGGGCAAACATATTTGCAGAAAGCGGATTCCTTGAACCACGCTTCCAATACAAACGAAGCAACCATATAGGCGACGACCACCCATGCGGTGAGCCACGGGCTTGACCACAAGTCTAGCCACTCATACGCAAAAAATAGCGTGAACAGTCCAATGATGGAGAGCCACTTGTTGCGCAGTTGCTTGGGGAATCGCCCTCCGCGCAGGCTCAAGCGTTTGGCAAGCGTGCGTGGCAGGGTGAAGGGGCACGCCATGCAGAAGAGATTGCCCACCAACAACAACGCCAACACCACCAACCCGCGATAGTGCACCCAACTGGCAACCGTGGCGAGGTTCTGGGGGGCACGTTGTGTCCCCCAGAAGCCATCCACCACCAGCAACAAGCTAAACCCAACCAGAAGCAACTGAAGCACCAACCGACCATAGCGATGCTTCAACAAGGCTCCTAATAACGGCAAACGTAAGAGGTCATAACCACGCCGTTTGAGAACTGGGGAGGGTGTACTACTCATCTATGAACTAGCTTCCGCCGTTGGGGTAGCGTGCGCACCGTCTGACATTTCCATCTCACCCGTAGCTTGAACCGTAACCGGACGCATCCATGGGGTTTGAATGGTCAAGCCATCGGACTCAAATTCGCTGGCTTCGGCAGGGGCTTCATCGCTAATGGGTAACTCAATGCTAACGCTTGTCTCGTCCGCAAACAACAATTCCATCTGTGCGGTTTCACCTGTGGCAAAAGACTTCTCAACCGCCATCAACATGATGTGTAAACCACCCGGCTGTAAGGTAATGGTCTCGCCCACAGGGATGGTCAAAGCCTGTCCCCCAATGGGATTCATTTTCATCACGTCGTTTTCCATAACCATTTCGTGTATCTCAACCACGCCAACACCCTCAATTTTCGCGCCGATCAAAACACGCTCGGTTTGCCCGTTGTTGACCAATTGCATATATGCCGCGCTGACGGGGGAATCCATGTTATGACCCATCTCGGAATGGTTCATCTCGGACATCTCGCCCATGCCTTCTTCGGTGGAAATGGTGATGCCCTCAAACGTCTTCTCTAATTTTTCGCCGCTAGGCAACGTCACCGCAACATCAACAAACCAATCCCCACCCATTGTCCATTCAAACGGAACAACGTAATTTCCATCGGTGAGGGCGGTGATATTTTCTACAACCACTGGCACCATGCCTGCGTGATTCATGTTGCCAATCACGTTTACGGTTGCTCCTTCAACGGGCTTGCCTTCGGCATCGACAACTGAGACCAGCAAGTTGGTTTCACCCACAATCAGCGAGGCCGAGTCCATCACCAGATCAACGGTGACAGCGGTCTCAGCTTCTGTGGGGGTGGGAGTGGGAGCACATGCTACGATAAAAACGATCATTAACACCAACAAGGACATTAAACGCACGCTGTTTGCCTTTCTTAAATTGACCACGATAGGCATTACTATAGCCCCTCACATACCCCATCACAAGTGAGCAATGTCACGAAGGAACGATAGTAGAACTCTACTTTGACGAAAACATACGAATAGCCTAACATACTAGAAAGACTACGAGGAGACAATCTCATGAATAATGACGACCAAAACAACTACCTATTGATCGGCGTGGCTACAACGGTCATTGCTGGTTTCCTAATTGTGAATATTGTAATCGGTGCTTTGACCGCATGGATTTGGTGGGCAGCAATTATCGCTTTGTTGGCAGCGGCGGTCTATGCTTTTTGGATGCTCATGCGCGGGGATCGGGAAAGTTTTCTGGTAGCCACCACCCAAGATGAACCGCAAGAAACTTCAACAGTTGCCCAACCATTCGTTGAATCCACACCTGCTGCTACGGTAACAGAAACCCCGCCCACCTCCCTTGAAAAAGATGATCTCAAGGTCATTCGTGGGATTGGTCCCAAGATGGAAGCAGCATTGCATCAAGCTGGCATTACCACATACGCGCTACTTTCGCAACAGACTGAAGAGTCACTACTAGCGATTATTCAAGCCAATGGGATGCGCCTTGCCCCCACCATCGGCACCTGGGTGGAACAAGCAGGGTATGCGTCACGCGGGGATTTTGACGGACTAAAAGCATTACAAGAGAAATTGAGCGCGGACTAACCACGACGAAAAAGGGGCGCGAAATGCGCCCCTCAACTACTCAACTTTAGGAAACAGGCGTTTCCATTTCATCCTCTTGAGCCATCGTGAAAACCAATTTACTGGTTTCGCCCACCTGCTCTACGGTAATGCGGATGAGGCTACCAAAGGCAAATTCGCCGGACAAGATGCCATCCGAAAGGCGATCCTCAATTTCGTTTTGGATCAACCGACGCAAGGGACGGGCACCAAATTCCGCATCATAGCCTTTGTCACCCAACCAAGTGTGCGCCTCTGGCGTGAGGTCAAGCGAAATGGCGTGTTCAATTAAGCGTTCGTTCACCTTTGCCAATTCAAGATCAACAATCTGACTGATCTCTTCACGGGTGAGGGGACGGAAAACCACAGCAGCATCGACACGGTTCAAAAACTCTGGGCGGAAGGTGCGCCGAAGCTGTTCATTGACCCGCTTACGAATTTCCTCGTAGCCTTCTTTTTCTTCCTTCTCGTTGTCTTTGGGCAAGCTGAACCCCAACGCGCTACCGCGTTTGATCGTGTCTGCACCAACGTTGCTGGTCATCACAATGATGGCGTTGCGGAAGTCAACCCGTCGCCCACGCGCGTCCGTCAATTGCCCTTCCTCCATCATTTGTAACAGCATGTTGAAGGTTTCAGGATGTGCTTTTTCGATCTCGTCAAACACCACAATGCTGTAGGGGCGGCGGCGGATGGCTTCGGTCAGTTGCCCAGCATCTTCATAACCCACATATCCTGGAGGGGCACCGACCAAACGCGCCATTGAGTGACGCTCCATGAACTCGCTCATGTCAATTTGAATGAGCGCGTCTTCACTGCCAAACAAGAACTCTGCCAGTGCTTTGGTCAGCTCCGTCTTCCCAACCCCTGTGGGACCAAGGAACATGAATGATCCAATCGGGCGTTGAGGATTCTTCAAGCCGGCTCGCGCGCGGCGTACTGCCTTGCTGATGGCTTCGATTGCCTCTTGTTGCCCGACGATGCGCTGATGCAAAGATTCTTCCATCTTCATCAACCGCTCCGATTCCTCACCCGTCATGCGCGTGACGGGAATCCCCGTCCACATCCCCACCACTTCAGCAATATCTTCCTCTAGCAGGCGGGGTTGGTTGGTTTCAGGATTCCAATTGGCGCGAATGGCTTGCAGATGTTCCTCTAAGTTGGTGCGTTTGTTGCGCAACCGCTCAAGATCACGTTGGTCGTGCTCGGTCAACGGATCGCTCTCTTCGAGCGATTCGATATGGGCTAACGTGTCTGCCAAGTCTTCTTGACTGCGAATGACGGCAGAAGCCTCTGGGCTTTTGTACATGCGCAAGCGCGAGGATGCCTCATCAATGAGGTCAATGGCTTTGTCTGGCAAGAAGCGATCAGGCACATAACGCGCACTCAAGTTAGAAGCGGCTTCGATTGCCTCGTCGGTGATTTCAACATTGTGGTGCGCTTGATAGGGTTCTTTGATCCCTTGTAGAATTTCGATGGTTTCTTCGATGGAAGGTTCTTCCACCAAGATTTGTTGGAAGCGACGTTCTAAGGCGGCATCGCTTTCGATGTGCTTGCGATATTCATCTAAGGTTGTCGCACCGATACATTGCAACTCCCCGCGTGACAACGCGGGCTTGAGGATATTCGCCGCATCAACACTGCTACCCGCCGAACCCGCCCCTACCAGCATGTGAACTTCGTCAATGAATAGAATGGCATCAGACGATTTCAGCTCTTCGATCACGCGCTTCAGGCGTTCTTCAAATTGACCGCGATACATGGTGCCAGCGACGATTGAGCCTACATCCAGTTGCAAAACACGCTTGCCGATCAACGGGCGCGGAACATCTTCATCCACAACACGTTGCGCCAAGCCTTCCACAATCGCCGTCTTGCCCACACCCGGTTCCCCAATGAGGGCGGGGTTATTCTTGCGACGACGGCTTAAAACCTGAATCACGCGCTCAATTTCCATCTCGCGCCCAATCACGGGGTCCAACTTCCCTTCCATTGCCAAGGCAGTTAGGTCAGTTGCCAGTTGATCGACGAGGGGGGTTTTCCCTTCTTGACGACGAGGACGATTGCTACTGGGGCGGTTCGGTTGGTTGGGGGGTTGCTTTTCATCATCGGTTGGCGTGGTAGACTGCACCGGGCTATCTTGCAAGACACGACGTGTTTGACGGCGAACTTCTTCAGGGCTAACCCCTAAGCGTCGCAAAACATCAATTGCCACCCCTTCAGATTGGCGTACCAACCCCAACAACAAATGTTCCGTTCCAATGTAATGATGCCCCATGCGCCGTGCCTCATCCACTGCCAATTCCAGCACGCGCTTTGTTCCAGGCGAGAGGTCGAGGTTGGCATCGGAAGTGCGACGGGTAGCACGGGTCATGCGCTCGACCAACTCCTCTACGCGGCTTTGATCTAACCCTAGCTCACGCAGAACACGCCCTGCAACACCGCCTTCCTCGCGCATCAACCCCAACAGGAGATGCTCCGTTCCGATATGATTATGCTCTAAACGCTCTGCTTCTTCTGTCGCAAGACTTAAAACTCGCCTCGCACGCTGGGTGAAGCGTTCCATCTTATTTGACACAGTTGAGTTCCTCCGGCGGTTTTTTCGATCCACATTGCACGGGCTTTGCCGTTAATTTGAACACGTTGTTAAGCGAATGGTAGCCCTGTTAAACGAATATTATAACACTTCACTGGTGGCAAGGTAGTAATAAAAACTAACAAAGCGTTAGAAGTTGGTAGTTTAGGCATTAAAATAGAAAGAAACAGGGTAGCGCGGTGTTGCTACCCTGTCATATCAACCCGATCTAACTTCAATTAGAGGCTAGTATGCACCGTACATGAAGTCCATGTCGCTATCAAGATACTCAGTGGAGTTCACCTTCTTGAGGCTCAAACCGAGGCGACGCTCCGCCACGTCAATCTTGACAATCCGCAACGTGACTTTGTCGCCAATCTTGATGACCTCTTTAGGATGGGTCACGCGCTGTTCAGAAAGTTCACTGATGTGAATCAAGCCTTCTACTTCGGGCGCATCCACCAACTGCGCAAATACACCAAACTTGGTCATCTTGGTGATTTCCGCCATGACCAACTGCCCTTGAGCATAGTTACTTGCCACAACATCCCACGGATCAGAAAGCTGGCTCTTGAGGCTCAACCCGATGCGCTTCGCTTCGGGATCAATGTTGATGATTTCAACTTGAACCTCTTCCCCAACCTTGAGCAATTGCTTGGGATGGGTGACATGCCCCCAACTCAACTCGGTCAAGTGAATGAGACCTTCTGCACCGCCAATGTCCACGAACGCGCCAAAGTCTTCTAAGCTGACCACGCGCCCGGTGCGAACTTCATTGAGTTTGAGTTCTTCGATCAAGCGCGCCTTGCGAGATTCACGAGTTTCACGAGCGGCAGCGCGTTCAGACAGGATCAAGCGGTTGCGGGCGCGGTCAACTTCGATCACCTTCACCGCAATAGCTTCCTTCACCATTTGGCTCCACAGGTCTTCGGGCGTATCTCCTCCCAAGCGCACCTTGCGGTCTTCGCTAATTTGGCTTTGTGGGACAAAACCACGCAGGCGACCAAAGCGGACGATTAGCCCACCTTTATTATAGCCCGCAATCGTTCCGTCATACACGCTGCGGTCTTTGCGGTGTTGTTCCGCGTTGTGCCAGTCCAACTCTTCTTGAGCGCGGTTATACGATAAGATCACATTTCCGCGGTTGTCGCCAGTGTTGACAACATAAACATAAATCTTGCCACCGACTTTGAGTTCTTCTAGCGACCCCTTGTTCATGCGTTCAAGTTCTCGACTCGGAATTAGACCGACGAACCCCTCACCGCGCTCATCCAGTTCAACAATGACAGACATTGGAGATACTTCAAGGATGGTGGCTTCAAAAATCTCGCCACGCTTGTAACCGGACTTGCGGCGTTTGTCGGTTTCAGTTTTCGACTTGTCTTCCTCTTGAGTCATTTCACCTGAACCTTCATCAGCAGATTCAGGATCGGCATCCATGTCGGACGCGCCGATGCTTTCATTGTCTGATGGTTCTGCAGCATCCGGTGTAACCTCTGTTGTTGGCAATGTTGATTCGGGTGTAGCCGATTGTGGCTCGTATGGTGCAGGCTCTACACCTTCACTTTGTAGATTGTTCTGCCCTAATAATTCTTCAGTCATACAGCATGACGCACTAGCACGTCAATCAGTGCTATCGCGTCGCCTCCTTTCAAAGTCGAGAAATCGTATGAGAATACACAACCTGTGCCCATCACAGGCAGGTTCTGAACTATACAACCACATTAACGAATAATCAACGTATCAATCAGAAAAATGCCCAAGAAATCGGTCATTTCAATGGGCATTACAGCATTCAAATCTTATTGCTGTGGATAGTCCCCATCGGTTGGTTGGGATGGGTACTCGTCTAAATTAGGTGGGTAGTCTGTGTAGGGAATGGGTTCATACGCCTCTTGTTGGGCGATGTAGTAGCTTTCTTCCACCGCGTCATTAGAAGCATACAAAGCCTCCTCTTGGGGCGGATAGTATGGGGACGGGGGGGTGGGGTTTAAGCGCACGTCAATGAAGTCTGTCGCTGCATCGTGATGGCGTTCAAAGACCAATTGTTCGCCCACTTCATCAATCAAGATCAAATCCCCATTGTGGAACTGCCCACTCAACAGGCGCGTACTCAAGGGGTTTTCAACAAAACGTTGGATAGTACGACGCAAAGGGCGCGCCCCAAAATTGGGATCATAGCCTTGCCGCGCGATCCAATAGCGCGCTGGCTCGGTCAAGTGAATGCTGATGTTCACCGCTTCGCGCAGGCGTTGTGCCAAGTTTTGTAATTGTAAGTCCACCATCTTTTCGACATCTTGTTGACTGAGTGGCTCAAAGATGATGATCTCATCAATACGATTCAAGAACTCTGGACGGAACGTCTCGCGCATTGCCTTCTCAATCTTTTGATGGTCGGCAACCGCTTGGGCATCGGCATGACTGACAAACCCCAACGCCCCCCCACGCCGAGCAAACTCCGTCCCCAAGTTGCTGGTCATGATGATGATCGTATTGCGGAAGTCCACCGTGCGCCCTTGTCCGTCCGTCAAACGCCCATCCTCCAAAATTTGTAGGAGCGTGTTCCAAACGTCTGGATGCGCTTTTTCGATTTCATCAAATAAGACCACACGATAGGGGCGACGACGAATTGCTTCGGTCAATTGACCGCCTTCTTCGTAGCCAACATAGCCGGGAGGGGCACCGAACAGGCGACTAGAGGTGTGCTGCTCGCGGTATTCGCTCATATCAATGCGGATGAGCGCGTCTTCGTCGTCAAACAAAAATTCTGCCAACGCCTTCGCCAATTCAGTCTTGCCTACCCCGCTACTCCCCAAGAAGATGAACGAGCCAATCGGACGCTTGGGGTCTTTCAGCCCACTGCGGGCACGGCGGATCGCGTCGGAAAGCGCGCTAACCGCCTTGTCCTGCCCGATCACGCGCTCGTGCAAGGCATCTTCCATGCGCAATAGTTTTTCGTTCTCGGTTTCTAACATCTGCCGCAAGGGAATCCCCGTCCATTGCGAGACCACCGCAGCAATATCATCCGCTTCAACAACCTCATCGAGCGTGTGTTCGTTTTGCCAGTGAGAGCGTGCAACTTCAAATTCACGCTCTAATTGCAAGCGTTGCATCTTATACTCCGCCGCCCGTTCATAGTCACGCGCCAAGCCGGCAGCTTCTTCATTGCTACTCAAACGGTTGATGTGCTCGCGCATATCGCGCAGATCATCCGGCATGGAGTACAGCGCAACGCGCAATTTAGCAGCCGCCTCATCCAACAGATCAATCGCCTTATCTGGCAATTTACGCTCGGTCAGATAACGATCAGAGAGCCGGGCGGCAGCAACAATGGCGGTATCGTCAATGGCAACTTTATGGTGCGCCTCATAGCGATCTCGCAAGCCGAACAGAATCTCGATCGTATCTTCGACGCTAGGCTCTTCCACATAGACAGGGGCGAAACGGCGATCTAGCGCACTATCCTTTTCGATGTATTGACGATACTCATCTAAGGTGGTTGCTCCAAGACACTGCAATTCGCCACGCGCCAAAGCCGGCTTCATCATGTTGCCAGCATCTAACGCGCCCTGTGCTGCGCCCGCGCCCACCACTTGGTGAATCTCATCAATGAACAGGATGATCTCCCCGCGTGCGCGTTGAACTTCCTCGATGGTATTCTTGAGGCGTTCTTCAAATTCACCACGGAAGCGACTGCCCGCCAACATTGCGCTGAGGTCAAGGCTCAACACGCGACGGTCGCGCAGGATTTCTGGCACATCCCCATTGGCGATCTTTTGTGCCAACCCTTCGACAATCGCCGTCTTGCCCACCCCCGCTTCACCAATCAACACCGGGTTGTTCTTGGTACGACGCACCAACACTTGAATCACCCGCAGAATCTCGCTGTCGCGCCCAATCACGGGGTCAAGTTTGCCCTCACGCGCCATCACCGTTAGGTCACGGCTATATTTTTCCAGCGTCTTATAGCGTGTTTCTGCCTGTGGATCGGTGACACGTTGCCCCCCACGAATGTCTTTGATGGCATCATAGACGCGATCTCTGACGATGTTGTTATCTTGCAATATCTTGGCGGTGGCAGTATTGCGCTCGGTCAAGATCGCCAAGAAGATG
>CAIRDJ010000024.1 GCA_903877335.1 uncultured Chloroflexota bacterium
ACCAACCCCTCCACCACCAATTTGGCAATCGCCACCCCAGTACCAAACGCAACTCCAGACCCCGCCACGCTAGGGTTGAACAATCCGTTAATGCCACAGAACAACGTTCCCACCCTAGCACCGCAGGGCGTTCCGATTACTGGAGCAGCTGAAGAAGTGCGCTCTACCACCACCCCGTAACGGGGTATACACATCAAAAACGGCGTACTGAGTCAGTACGCCGTTATAGCTTTATCGTTTAAAGAAGGATTTTTGCACCGAGAGGTTTAGCGACGAATGGAAGCCTGTACGTATTGGATGCGCATGCTCTCGTTGGTCTCTTCCTGCTCTTGAGTTCGCTTCCCATGAGCTTCTTCCAACTGATTGAGCAACTTAGCGGCGCGTTCTTGCTTAGCGATGCGAACGTATTCAGCTTCTTTGATTTTGAACATTTCGTAATGCAGAAGATCCATGGTGAGTTATCCTTTTACCTAATCTGCGAACGAATGATGCGTGGTTGAACTTCTACCACGCCTCCATGTTAAAGCGAATCAAAGTGCAAGTCAATCATTATTGAGGAAAATTAATGATTTATTTATGCATTCTCTATGAGATGAAACGTTTTCTGATTAGATAGATTGCACAGTAACGCGCTCATTACTGTGCAATATGGGAGATTATTGACACCCAGCCCAGGTATATTCGTAAATCTTCCCTTCCCAGTTAGGGGGGGTGTTGACCTGCAATTCACCACTGGTCAAGCGATACAACGCAAAGCCCCCCGCCCCATCAATTAAGGTGTTGCTCGCTGGCGTGGCAGGCACTTTATTAATTTCTGCTAATGTGGCGCGAAAAATGAATGTGCCGTTTCCGCTCCAGTCCAAGCGATACACGTCCACCCCAGCACTGTTACAATAGACCGCTGCCGTGGCATGGCTATCCTTCCAGTTCATGCGTTCATCACGAATGACCGCGCATTTGCTTTGAAAAACCCATTTTTTTGTCGTGGTTGTGATGGCAACACCCGTAAAAGGATTGGTGCCCACCTCTTCTGTGACGTCTTCTTGCACCCAACAATCTGAGCCAGGCACTGGTTGTGCGAAGCCGAGTTTTGCCATGCTGAGTAACATGATCCCCAACAGAATCGCAAGTGATAGCGTGTTACGTTGTAGCGTCATTTTAATTGCTCCCGTGTTGTCGTTGACATGCTGTACGCATGATCTTATGAAAAGTTTCGCTCCGTTATCGTAGCACAAGATTGGTGGAAGTTTCGCAACATTAAGCTAGGTTTTACGTATGGGTAACTGAAGGTGTTCAGTTTGGCTTAAACCCAACGGACAGGGTATAATGAAGTCATCGAGTGACCAAAATAATGAGGGAGGCTTACCATGTCCGCATGGTGGGGTACATATCAAGAAGTTTCGCCGCGCTTGCGCTTAGAGGTTGAAGCGATGAAAGCATCATTCGGCAAAACTTTCCGCTTGAATGTGCCAACAAACAACCAACCCCTGTACTGGCAGGGTGTGGTCATCTTAAACATGACCACGATTCCACACCCTCAACACACCTTGAAGGTTGTTTATCCAGCGGACTATCCCTATGCCCCTGCCGAAGCCTATGTCCTCCAACCCACCATTGACAGTCCCATCCATCAATATAAAGACGGACAGTTGTGCTTATTCAACCCCAAAGATGGCACGGACTACGGGTGGAATCCGAGCAAGGGGACAGCGGTCACCGTCGCCAGTTGGGCTATTCAATGGTTATATGCTTACTACACATGGCGAATCACTCGCGAGTGGCCCGGCGAAGAAGAACAGATCACCTAAGCGCATGTCCACTTGGACTTTAAGGAGCGACTAACTTCATGAAACATGTCAAACCACTCCCAAAGTTAGTGATTGCCCAGCGCGTCTTGGACAAGATGGTCAACGTTTCTGCCCAGTATACCGAGGACGAAACGGGAGAAGCCATGATCGGTTTCATTGCCACCCATGACGACACACGAACACTCTACATCGTCGAGACGATCGCCCCCGGCGAGGATGTGGTGCGCGAGGTGACGACCTTCCAACAAGGGGGGGAATGGCAAGATGAAGTTCTGCATTGGCTACGAGAGAATTGGAACGCGGTTCGCCCTAGCGACCCACGCTGGGACTACCCACTCTATCATCTAGGGGATTGGCACAAACAACCGTATGACCTGATTCATCCCAGTAATGCCGATCGTAAAACAGCAATGGGTTGGATTGCAGATCCATCCAACGAAATTAGGTTCTTGATAGCCCCCATCGTTACGGTCTATCCTACACGCGAGCCCGCGCAAGTTGCTTCAGCAGTGAGCAATACATTGGGGGTAGAGGGTAAAGATGGAACCTACACACGGGTTGATTTTTGGTATATCTCCCTAGAAACTCGTTTGTTCGTGCCAATCGTCCCCACCCTTGAGGTTGAGTTACCCCAACTTGCCCCCTATCCATGGCATCTACTGCAGACACAACGCGCAAGCGATGAGCTTCATCAGCTTGAACAGATCGGGGCATTTGCGCAGATAGTGCTGTGGGACGCGGACGGTAGCTTGCCCCTAGAAGTGTGCTTCTTGATCGGTCAAGTTGGGTCTGCACATTTGTGGTTGTTGGTGACGGGGCATGATTACCCCAAACACGCGCCCCACGTGTACCAACTTCCGTTTGAAAAGATGAAGCCGGATGAAGATTTATATGAGTTTCTAGGGCGCATCTGGGAGCAGGCAAGCAAAGTGTCAGAAGATCAGTACACATGGGAAGCAAGCCAACCCCTTGCACACCTTGTAGAACAACTCACCGTCCCCCCACAAAGTAAGGAGACCCACACCCCATGAGTTGGGATCGCGTTGAACGACTAATCGGAACGGAAAACCTCACCCGTCTCGCACAGTCACGTGTGGGCATTGTCGGGTTGGGTTCGGGCGGGGGGTTTGTGGCGCAAAGCCTCGCGATGAGCGGGGTTGGTCAGTTCGTCTTGGTGGATGATGATGTGGTGGAAGCAACCAACATTGTACGCCACGTCGCAGGGTTGCCCTATCTGGGACAACCAAAAGTGTCAGCAGTGCGCGACTTGATCTTACAGCGCAATCCGCACGCCCAAGTGGAAAGTTATCATGGGCGCATAGAAGCACAACCCGAGCTTTTAGACAACCTTGATGTATTGGTCGTGGGGGTTGACAGCGAGCGCGTCAAATTCCAGATCAATGATCTTGCTCGACAAAAACACCTCACCGCCATTTATGCTGGTGTCTATGAACGTGGAGAAGGGGGAGATGTGGTTATCATTCACCCCCATCAAGATTCACCCTGCTATGCGTGCTGGGCGGGCAACCTGCGGGAGGGCGTGCAGATCAGTGTGAATGAGCAGCACAGATTGGACTATGGCATGATTGGCGAAAGTGGCACACTAGAAGCAGAGCCGGGCTTGTGGCTTCATGTCGTGCGCGTGGCAACCACCCAAGCCGACCTGACGATCAACTACCTGTTACGCAACACCCCCCAACACATCCATTTACCCGCCAACACCGTGATTCTTGCCAATCGCTTTTTAGAGATCATGGAGGGCACCCTCACGCCCCCCTATTCTGCCATGTGGGTGCAGATCGAGCGCGATCCATCCTGCTTGGTATGTGGGCTAGAGGGTTCACGCTTAAACTTGAAAGACCAAAGCGAGGAACCAAGTATCCTTTCTATGGATGATCTTTTGGAACGATCCAATTTGCACCATGATTTAGAAGATGAATAACGAGAAGGACAATCACATGGTTGATGAGCCAATGCCACCCCCTAACGAAAACAACCCTCCCGACGATATGAACCGCCGTTTAGAGCGACTCGGTGGGGAACCTGCCCCAATCATCACGCCCGAAGAGTTTGCGCGGCTACAAAAAGCGGGGCAAATCTCACTTGATACACAGGGACAGGTGCGCACAGCGCGGCGCAACAACGTTGACGATGGCGGAGTATCCCTACGAAAACGGCGAGCCTGGTACGGCATGGGTTGATTCCATCGCGATCAAACGCAATCGCACGATGGGTTCCATTCAAGGAACCCACATGTTGATGAACGCAATCGGGTCTATCCATTTTTCGTTGAGGCGCAGCTCAAAATGAAGATGAGGACTACTGCTTCTGCCGGTGCTACCGGCTAAGCCTATCACTTGCCCGCGTCGGATGAATTGCCCTGCTACCACATTGATGATGGACAGGTGAGCATAGCCCGAATAAATGCCATAGCCATGATCGATCAGGACGTAGTTCCCACGAATTGCCAGATTCGCGGCAAACACAACGCGCCCGCTGGCACTGGCGTTCATCGTGTCGCCAAGCCCCCCATTGTAGTCCCAACCTGTGTGACGAGTTTCATACGTCTCGTTGAAGAAGCGTACTGCCCCAAAGGGTGAGGATAATTCGGCGGTAGTGGGTGCGCCAAACCCGCTCCCCTCCCAATAACGTACTTGCGTGGTGGCTTGGGTTAGCTCATCAAGGAGCGCGTATTCGTTATCCTCTATGGTGCGGTCAATGAGCGAGGCAATCTTTGGATCAACGAGGGTGACGCTTTGTTGTAGAAAATCCCCTTTTGCTACTTGGAGGGGGATTGAAAACTCTACAGCAGGTTGTGGGTTCACACGTTGCACAAGAAAATCAATGGTGTAGGATCCGCTCCCCTGCTCAATGCCAACCCCAACCACAGCA
>CAIRDJ010000025.1 GCA_903877335.1 uncultured Chloroflexota bacterium
ATAATCCTTCAAACCCGGCACACGTTCCATCCATCCGAGTAAAGTGCCTTGTGCATTAATTATCATATCATGCAGGTTATTCACAGTTAAAACTCCTTCTTATAACGGACCCCAAAGCCCAGTTTAGTATAGCACGGATGGTCAAAATGGATTGAGAAAGTCAACAAGTTTGCTTGGTAAAAGTCGAGTTGTATTTTCGGTTAGATTTACCTCAGCTGGAATTAAGTCACCTTGCCCGCGCTAAAAAATGGAGGCGGTCACACTTCGCATGACCGCCCCGTAACAAGGCGCACCCCTACAGGTACGCTTGTGCCAGCAGGATATAGAGTGGGATGAGACATGCCACTGCCACAAATGCCAAGAACGCCAAGATAATGGTGACGACATCCAAGCCACTTCCCTCAGGTTGCGCAGGAATCCCTGTTGTGCGTTGCAGTTGGGGGTTGGTCGTATACGCACTCAAATCTTCCGGTGCTGTCCCATACGCTGGTTTATTATAGGCTTCGCTGGCAAAGCGTGGGTTAGACGGCTTGCCATAGACTGGAGCGGAGGGTGCTTCTGGGGCAGCACTAACTTGTTGAGTAGGCGTCGAGAAAGGGTTAGCAGACGGTATTGGGTTATTATACAAGGGTCGGTTTGTAGCTGATTGAGGAACGCTCGGCAACGGAGACGGTGTAGCGATGCCACTGGGTGGGGTTGTAGCTAATGTCTGTTGTTGCGCCACGTCACGATACCCCGCCAACACTTGACCAAA
The DNA here is from genome assembly GCA_903877335.1 of uncultured Chloroflexota bacterium. Classification (GTDB taxonomy): domain Bacteria; phylum Chloroflexota; class Anaerolineae; order Aggregatilineales; family Phototrophicaceae; genus CAIRDJ01. Next base: position 755 of record CAIRDJ010000025.1, read on the forward strand.
TTGATCGGCATTTCGAAAACGTTGGGATGGGTCTTTACTCATCGCTCGATGAATCATTCTATCCAAATTATCCGGAATATTTTGGACATAGTCCTTGACATGAGGAATCTCTGCCTTAATGTGTGCCATTGCCAATTCCTGTTGATTGGAACCCAAGTACGGAAGTTGACCTGTTAGCATTTCGAACATGACAACAGCAATTGAGTACACATCAGAGGACGGGCTTGGGCGGTCGCCCTGCGCCTGTTCGGGTGCGAAGTAATGTGGGCTACCCCACACAATATCCTGTTTTTCGCCGTGTAGCGTTGCATCGCTCATTGCCTGCGCTATGCCAAAGTCCGTCACTTTAACCATGCGTTGCGAGGTTAACAAGACATTCTGCGGTTTAACATCAGCATGAACCAGGTTGTTGCGGTGTGCATAACCAATCCCAGCACAAATTTGAATGGCAAACTTCACCGCAAGATCATAGTTAAAAGGTGCTTCGGCACGGATGAGTTTCTTTAAATCAGACCCATCGATGAACTCCATCACCATATAGAGCGTTTGCCCATCAGTACCCACATCGTAAAGCGTAACAATATTGGGGTGAGTCAAACGTGCTACATTTCTCGCTTCATCTCGAAACCGCTTAGAAATTTCAGGATTGGGGGTCAAGCTGGGACGAAGAATCTTCACTGCCACTACGCGATCTAATTCTTGGTCAATTGCCCTGTAGATGACCGCCATCCCGCCCGAGCCTTGCTGCGCTTTTAGTCTATATCTACCATTCAGGAGTGTCTCGCTCATGCTATACCTGCCTATTCATTTGTCAGTCTAAATTACTAGCATTGTAACAAACCTTTTTTACTATCACATGACTGAAGTCAGGTAATCCAGCAACATCCTGTGATTTGCTCATCCCGCCCAAAATTATGTTATACTACCAGATAAGATTTGTTAAACCTTAATTTGAGGTACTTGATGTGGACATCAATCAAGCGTCGAAGTTAATTGAATGGTTGGATGAAGAACGGCGTAAAGACAAGAACACAATTGCCCGCTTGGAAGAGAGGCTCCACTCGCAAGAGCAGACGATCGACTCCCTAGTAAAGAGAGTGAATTCCGTCGAATCTGATCAAACGCGATCACAGTCAGAAAACTTTCATAAGAGCCGTCTCGCCCCAGATAATGTTTCAGAAAATGTTAGGAGAGAGATGCGCGAGCTTCTCGAGCGTATCGAGGCGCAACGATTGAATGCAGAGCGAGAACAGGATAAACGCCAAGAGATCGCGCGTGAGGCTTTGGCACGCCCTATTCGTGAATTGGGGGAACGTGTCATTCAGCTGGAGGGATTGTTAACAGACCTTCCCGCTTTTGGTGAAGAGCGCAAACGTGCAAGTCAAGATTTGGCGAGCTTGCGTCTACAACTGGACGACTTGCAAAAGCGACTGAGCGAACCAGAGCGCAAAATTGCCTTCATTGAGGAGCAGCGCCGGCAAGATAACCGTCGCCTTTCTGAAATTCAAACTGACTTTCCTGAACTCCAAAAACAATTTGACGGTGTGCGTCCGCGCATTAACCTAATTGAAGAGTTGGCACTGCGCAATGAACGCAGGTTGACCGAATTGTTCAATTCAGAGGTGGAGCGGCGCGAGCAAATTCAACAATTCATTGACCAAAGTAACTTAGTGGTTCAACAACAGGAAGTCCGCCTGAATGAATTATTGGGTCGCGTTACAACCTATGAAACCCAGATACAACAATACTCAGATCGCTTTGAACAATGGTCAGAAACCTATCGTGAAATGAAGCGTGTCTTGGATGAATTTGAACGCTTAGGCGATCGCCTGGAACGGCGCATCAATGAAGTGGCAGAAATGCAACGCCTCAGCGAGGAACGCTTTCGTCAGGAATGGAACGATTGGCGAACCGAAGATCAACGTCGTTTTAAGCAATTCACCGTGACCAACGATGAAATTTGGCGTAACCACGACAAAACTTTTGATAAGGCTTTGGAGCGAATGAACCAAGTCGAGAAACAGATTCCCATTTTAGAAGAAAACCTTGAGAAGTTATGGCAACTAGAACGCGCCCACTTGACCCAGCAGCGGGACACGTTTCAGTCCTTATTGAGCGAGTACGATGCTCCTACAAAGCGCAGTACCCTCTTGTTGGGCAATAACCGCAATTCAAACCCAGCATCTATTGTTCCCAGTGCACCCGACCTGCGATTGAATGGTGAGTCCAGCTAATCGCAATCATGTTCATTGTAGGGACAGCGGGGCACGTCGATCACGGGAAATCATCGCTCATTCATGCTTTGACAGGCAAGCATCCTGACCGCCTGAAAGAAGAGCAGACACGAGGGATGACGATTGATCTAGGGTATGCGTGGACGGAAATAGCGGACACCGTCATCAGTTTTGTGGATGTGCCAGGCCACAGTGATTTCTTAAATAATATGTTGGTTGGCATCAGCGAGGTTCAGGGGACGTTGTTGGTGGTTGATGCCAACGCAGGCATCATGCCCCAGACCATTGAGCATGCTCATATCTTGAGCCTGTTGGGTATACAACAAGGTGTGATAGCCCTCACTAAAGTAGATTTGATTGATGATGCGGCGTGGCTAGAATGGATTGAGCACGATATTCGCAATCTGCTCCAGCAAGCAGGCTTGCCACCCTTCCCGATCATTCATTCATCTGTGGTGACGGGTAGAGGACTGGATGACCTTAAAACGCATTTGTTAAACATGGCACAGCGTTTCGCTCCAGCGGATGGCATGACCCACCTACGCTTGCCCATTGACCGTGTGTTCCACCTCAAAGGATACGGCACCGTCGTAACGGGCACCTTGCACGGTGAGCCACTCGCTGTAGGTGCGGAAGTTTTGATCGCCCCCAGCGGACTGCCGACACGGATACGCCAACTTCAGAGCCATAACCAAGTTATCAGTGTGGGGAAAGTAGGGGATCGCTTGGCGGTGAATCTATCGAACGTCAATACCGATCAAATCCACCGCGGGGATGTATTGATCCGCCCTCAAACCATCCAACCCACCTTGCTATGTGATGTC
>CAIRDJ010000026.1 GCA_903877335.1 uncultured Chloroflexota bacterium
AGTATTTACGGAAGTGGTCACAGACAAATTTTACGCTCCTTGGTTTTAACACTCATCGTGGATGGAATACAGGAAAAAGCTCAGAAGTGGACAAGTCCCTCCGTCCAGAGGAGCTTGATGCGTTGGGCAAAGCCACCGCGTTCAATCCGTCGTTGAACTTGTAAGGCGCGGATTTCCGCATCGTGTAGGTTTTGTGAGGCGAGGATGGCATCAAGCACTTCGTACAAATCTGCTAGTTCAGTGGCGCGTTTGTTTGCGGGAGCTTCGGCAACTTCCTGAGCTTCTTCTACCAACTTTTGTAACAGTGCGTGCAGGTATTCCGTTTCATTTAAAATTTCTATGGCACATTCACGACCTTCGGACTGAATAATGGTGGGGATCAAGTCACGGACAAGTTTGTTGTGGTGTTGCATGAGGTAGACTCCTAAAATTGTGCTAAGTGGCGGTGGGTTGCGAGCTGATGGATGAAATCTTGGGTGTAATGATGTAACTGGGTTGGAAAACGGTAGGTGTCTAGGTTGCCAAAACGCCGTTCGGCATCATTTTTTAGGCCAGATTTAAGGACGTTGGAAGACCAGTAGTGCTGGTAGGTTACGAACAGAACGGGTATAGCCCGCTCAAGAGAGAGCGGAGAAGGTAAGCGATCCTGTTTGGTTTGGGAATTGAAGATGGGATCAACTGGCATGAGATTCCATAGCTCGACAAGAGGATAGATCGTAATAGGAACGATAGGGTCAAGGTCGTAGGGCGTGTTAACCGTGATGAGTTTTCTTGTCCAAGGGCAATGAAACGTGAAACCCTGCAATAGCAGTCGATCTATCTGGTTGCGTTCCCAAATAACCATCCGACGCTCATCAGGACGAGAGGTTAGGAGAGCGTGGATGGTGCTTAGATGAACGCTGTGATGAGGTTGGTGTAGCGCGTGTGTGAATGCGCACCACTGATCGAGGCACACTTCTTCGATGTGCAGAGACAATTGTTGAAACGTTTGCCATAGGTCGAAAGGCACTACGAGACACAGGTCTTGAGGTTGGGTTTGGGGAAGAGGTGTGGCGTGGGGACATTCTGCTAGGGTCATAGGTTTTTGGAACAGGTTATATTCCCCTGTTCCTGCAAATCGAATGGGTTGATGAAGCGATTTAATCAGTTTACGCAAGCAGGTTTGGTAAAGTTCCTCGAGTTCTAAAGGGCAATGCTGGGTGTGGCGTGAAGTTGCCATGACATGCGTAACGTAATAACCCTCTGCGGAGCTGTCCTCGCCATTCGCTAACTGCCACTGCTGCCTAAAATACGTCAGGTCTTCACGAAAAGCCATATCCGTCTGGTCATGTCCCTGCCGTATTGGCATAGCTGGATCCACGAAAGGCCAGAAGTAAGCAAACCACAACCGAGCTAACATCCAAAGAGGAATTGCGACGGGCGAAGGGATTAGGGGATGGTGGGGATATTGGAGAGCAAGGTCATTGATAGCACGCACCAAGGCGAACTTATAAGTGGTGCGCTTGCTTTCATGTTTGAGAATGTTGGTAATGATGGTGCTGGGATCGTGCATGGCGATACTCCGCTAAGCTGGTTCGGACTCAGTTTACCCCTCTGGGTGGGAGGGGAAATCAAGTGGTGCCTATTATATCAGCTTATGGGTTGCGGTTCACCCCCCCAGTTGTTGGGGGTTGCAGGGTGTCACACGGCATGAGCGCGTGCCAAGCCGAGCGTGTTGGCAGGGGGAGAGCGACTGTAAAGCCTGTACCGGTGCGGAGCATGTTGAAGATGGGCTTACGTTGGATTGAAGCATTGCAGGTGGGCGAGGGTGGCGCGGGTGTCCCCGTCGATGTGGAGGGTGCGCTCTTGTAGCGCGGTGGCGATGGGAAATTGGGAGGTGAACAACCCAAAGAGCGTGTTGGTGCCGCTGAAGTGGAGGGTGGCGAAGGGGTGAGGATGCTCCCCTACTTGGGTAATCGACGTGGTTGGCGTGGTGTGGATGTGCC
>CAIRDJ010000027.1 GCA_903877335.1 uncultured Chloroflexota bacterium
GGTCATCATCAACGAGTCAAAACGAAAGCTCAGCGAAAGAGTACTTGACAACGAGGCTCGAGAGATCGTAGAGCTGGCTATCGTCAACGCACACGCCCACGGCAACCGCCACGTCAACGTATACGCCTACGTTAACCCACACCCTTACGGCGACTTCAACCTCAACTCAAACGGTTGCGCCCACTAAAACCGCAACCCTGATCCCGACCACGACGATTAGTCCCACGTATACCCCTACGGTGACAACCACGCCCAGTCCCACCCATACCCTCACGCGGGTGGCATCCATTACCGCAAGCCCCACCCCCACCGCCACGCTCGTGGCGGTGTTGGAATCCGCCTCGAGGGGCAGCACGCCTTCGCCTGTTGCTTCGCCCACTGCAACGCCCCCTCCTAGTGTGATTGACATAGTTAGTGCCCCACCGCTGGAGTTGCCGCAAATTTCACCCGAACGTTGGATAGGGGGAACGGTGGTGCTGTTCGGCTTGGTGTATGCTACCGTGTACGGGCTAGGGCTTGCCTCCGTCGATCGCTATCGCAAGGGTTTTGTGGCGACGCAATGTCCGGTGTGCCATGACGGGGAGTTGCAACTGGAATCAAAAGAACAACCGATCTTGGGGATTCCGCGCGTTCGCCGAACGGTGAAATGCACAGAGTGCCGTTCTGTACTGCGCGAAGTGGGCACTCGTCGTTGGCGTTATGCCGTCGATCGTCTGTCAAATAGTAGCTTGTTTGATTACTTGAACGGTAAGGTTCTGGATGATCTCGCAATCCAACGCTTGAGCCATCATGCTTACCCCATCATGAACCGTTCCGATGCGGTTCAACCCACTTTCACGGAGGAAGAAGAATGACCAAGGTCATTGAATGTATCGCAAATTTTAGCGAGGGGCGCAATGCTGCTACCGTGGGCGAAATCGCCCGTGCCATTGCTTCGAGCGGTAGTGATGTCTTGGATGTGAGTAGCGACGCTGACCACCACCGAACGGTGATTACCTTCAGCGGAGATGAAAACACCATAGCTGAAGGCACAGTGCGTGGCATCCAAAAAGCCGCCGAACTGATTGATTTGACAGGGCATCGGGGTCAACACCCACGCATTGGTGCAACGGATGTGGTGCCCTTCGTGCCGTTGCGTCATGCCACCATGGAGGATTGTGTTAAGGTGGCGCATGCGGTTGGGGAGCGTGTTGGGAATGAATTGGGCCTCCCTGTTTACTTGTATGAGTTTGCGGCTACGCGCCCAGAACGTCGCAACTTGGCGGACGTTCGGCGCGGGGAATATGAAGCACTCCGCGAGAAGATCACCCAAGATCAATGGAAACCCGATTACGGACCCGCTTCAGTGGGAACGGCGGGGGCAGTAGCCATCGGCGCGCGCAAGCCCCTTTTGGCATTCAACGTCTATTTGGATACAACCGATGTCAACATCGCTAAAGCCATTGCGAAGTCCATTCGAGAATCAAGCGGAGGGTTGCCGTATGTGAAGGCACTTGGTTTGTTCGTGAACGGACGCGCTCAAGTTTCAATGAACCTAGTCAACTTTCAAGTGACGGGGTTGTTCCCCGTTGTCGAAGCCATTCGCCAACAGGCGGAAGCACATGGTGTGAAGATCGAGCGGTCAGAAGTGGTGGGCTTGTTGCCCCAGCAGGCAGTCCAAGACGCGCTCATGGATTACTTGAAGTTACCGCGTGAAGTGGGAGGGTGGACAATTGAACAGCGTTTGGGACGAGCAAGCGGTAATTATGCGCCCATTCAGTTTGAGTAAATATTTGCTAGTCGTGTTGTTGATGGCGGGTTGTGGGATGAGTCCCATAGCTACCCCATTTCATGCGGTGCTACCGTCCACACAAGTTGCACGGGTTGCCCCATCGTTCACCCCTAGCCCCACCCGTACCGTCACCCTAACCCCCACTCACACTGCCACACCATCGCCCACATTCACACCGACCGCCACTTCTACCCCTAGCCCAACCTTCACGCTCACGCCGACGCGCTTACCGATTACAGCTACCACCAGCTTCACCCCACTGCCAGCAGGATTGCCTTCATGGACACCTCCAGCTCCAAATAGTGCCGCCTTTTTGAACGATCACTTCCGCCTAAGGCGACCAATTCCACTTGGCAATAACCTCAACGTCGATCGCAATTACCCCTATGGGAGTACCGCTCGTGGACGCTACGGCGTACATCACGGAGTGGAGTTTCAGAATCCAAGCGGAACAGACGTGATCGCATCTGCCGATGGTGTGGTCGTGTTCGCTGGGGCGGATGATGTCACCACGATTGGGGCACAACCCAACTACTATGGGAATGCTGTCATCATTCAGCACGATTTCACCACGTTAGAGGGAGTGCCACTCTATACGCTCTATGGGCATCTATCTGCCGTCACCGTATCAGTTGGTCAGCGGGTGGCACGTGGCGATCAGATCGGAGATGTGGGAGCAACAGGGATCGCCTTGGGACCTCATCTGCACTTTGAAGTACGAGTGGGCGATCCATACAACTTCAACGCGACGCGCAACCCCGAACTGTGGTTGCATCCCTATCCGGACTATGGCACGCTGGTGGGGCGCGTGATGCTGAATGGCGCAACCGTTGCGGGAGAAGTGACGATTCAAATTGATGTGGCTACAGGAGAAAGTGCGCTTCCGCGTTACGGCTTCACCTATGCCGATTCATCGGTGAATGCTGACCCTGCTTTTGGGGAACAATTCACGGTTGGGGATTTGCCAGCAAACTACTATCTGGTAACGGTTCGTCATGGTGGGTTGTTCTATCAGGATACGATTTACCTGTACCCCGACAGAACGACCTGGCTTGAAATTGACCTGCGCGGATGAGTAACCTTGTTCGCTCCGAGTTTGATCGCTAGTTGAAGGTGTTATTTGTCGGTGACGCTGTTTTCACCCGTTCCCTCTGCCACGCAGCGACTCAGGTCAGCACGCGCCATCACCGTATTGCTTGGGCATTTGTTGAGTGATTCCGCGTTCATGGCGTTTTGGGTTAAACTTGGTAAGCAAACACGACAGGAACACAGCAATAAAATAATGTGTGCCAACTGTTTTTTGCCGCCCTTGCGATATGGTGATATAATCACACCGTGTGCAGCGAACTATGAAATTTAGTGATTTGAGCATTGAATAATTTGCAAGTCCTCACTTAAAAATCAAAGTAAAATTCACTAAAATCTAAAACTGAAAGCATATCCTCCATTCATAGGCGTTGTGTAACAGGCTCAATTTGTTCGAGGGTATCTTTAAAGTCAATTTGTAGAGGTAAAGAAACATGACAGATCAGCAATATCTTACCCCAGAGGGCAAAGTTGCATTGGAAAAAGAAATCCAAGAACTTAGAGATGTTCGTCGCCCTGATATTGCCAAGAAGATGCAAGAGGCAGTTGCTGAAGGCGACCTGAAAGAAAATGCAGATTACCATGATGCTAGAGAGAAATTAGGGTTCATCGACGGGCGCATTCAGGAAATTGAACAAACCCTTCGCAATGCTATTGTGGTAGAAAAGCGCGACACTGATCGCATCCAAGTTGGCTCAACCGTCACGCTATTGGAAGATGGCGAAGATCAAACCGAGGTTTTCACTATTGTGGGCGCGCGCGAAGCTAAGCCCACCGAAGGTAAAATTTCCAACGAAAGCCCGTTAGGACAAGCCTTGTTAGGAAAGCGCAAAGGCGACAAGGCAGTGATTACCACTCCTGAAGGAAGCACAATCACCTTCAAAATTCGTAAGGTTGAATAGTTTCACGCTCCGACCAGCGCGTCCGAAATGAATCAAGAAGCTCCCAAGTGTGGGAGCTTTTTTCTTTCACTGAATGGGGGTAAAGTCACCTGTTCCACCAAACGGATCGTCGGGTAGGTCAGCTCCTGTGCCAAATGAACTGCTTGCGCCAAATAAATCCTCTGGACGACTTCCTGCCATGGGGGAGGAAGGGGGGGCGGGATTGAAAGCTGTCGTGGTGTTGGGCATGGGCGCATTGAAGGGTGGTGGGGGGGTGAGCGGCAAATTGCCACCGACAGGTTGGCTCGCTGGGAAGCTAGGGACCCCTTGTCCTTGAGTCGGTAAAGTGCCTGTGGGGGCGCGCATGGGGCTAGTGGGCATGGGAGGGAGGGGCGCACCGACAGACGATAACGAGGCGGGGGTGCTGCTGAACGCCAACTTAGACCATGCCGACACCTCAATTGTCATGTTGGTGAAGACACTGTTGGGGAAGGGGGCCGTGGGATCATAGTCCACGCTCACAATGCGTGCTTCTAGGTACAGGGCTTTTGTCTCTAAGATCACCTTCTGACCTACTTGGGCAAGCACAATGTTGCCTTTTGCTTGTAGTTTGTTTCTTGCCACTGGATTGGTGAATAAGTGTGGAGAGGCGATCACTGCAGTGGGGGTATTGACAAATTCATCTTTATCAAACATCCAAATTTCAATAGCAGAAACTCCGTCGCCAATTTTCTCTGCGACAGAGCCACCCGCCTCACCATAATATAGCCCCGCATCTGTTTCAATGTTGAACGAGTCGTCGTAGTTCCCAAACCCCGCCCGATAAACCGAAACTTTACGGATGATTGGCGTGCCGTAGCGGTTTGTCTCTGTTGAAGAGGGGGCAATTTCAGTGCTCACGAGCGGAGGGTTCCTTGTGCCAAAGGGGCTGCTGCGCGTTACCGGTGCTGGAACTGGAGCGGTAGCGGTCGTGACCTCGGTTGCACGTTTTACCTCCCCCTTGATCGGTTGAGAAGGACTTGGTGCTTCTGCGTCACCCACGCTCTTGTTGCGATTGGTGGTCAGCAGCACAATCAAAAATGACCCTAACGCCTTTAAGACAGCGAAGATTAGCCCGAAACCAAGCGTGACCAAAAACGGTATCACATAATTGCTGGTGATGGTTGGGCGGTCGGGCGCAGTGCCAGCGTTGCCCTGTGCCTGTTGAACCAGCTCAACAAATTGCGGGTCGGTGTTTAGCTTTTTTCGTAAAATGATTTCTTCTGGGTTGTCCACTTTTTCTAATAAGGCTAGGATGTATTCGTCAATCTGCGCGTTACGATCCACGTAACTTACGTAGCGTGCTTCTAGCAGAAGCACCCATTCATCCTGCCATGCCTGTTCCAGTTGAACGGGGTCTCCATCGACGAAGGTGGTCGGCGAGATCACATATGCCCATACCAAGCCCATCGCGAAAGATAGGAC
>CAIRDJ010000028.1 GCA_903877335.1 uncultured Chloroflexota bacterium
AGCGTCGTTAGCGTTTCAGCAACGGGTGGGGGCGTTCACCGAGATTGTGCGCCTATGGCTCAAGGTGGACGATGAACAGTTGATGTTAGAGTTATTCGACATCCACCGCCCCGCTCAAACGCGCCAAAGTGGCACCAACACCCGCAACCTAAACCTACTCCTGAACAACAAAGGGGTCTATCCCGATCATGACCTTGCTATGCGCAAGCTCTTTGCTGACGATAAGATTTGGCACTACGCGCTAGAGCTACAATCTGCTGACATGGTAAACGCGCTCCATCAAGAGGTGCTGGTGCTCGCCCAACAAAACCCGATCTATCGCGTGGTTTATCCCCATCCAGTGCATAACATCCAAGACTTGTCTTACCACACCAAGATCATCAACACGGCAACACAGACTGAAGTTGAGTTCGTCGCCGACAAACACCATTAGCACCCTTCACATCAAGATTAGAGTTTGTTATAAATTTACAATGCTGTAAAAAATGCTCACGCTTTTCGGCATTTTCGTATATACTTTCAAAGTGTAGTGGAATGAACCAAGGAGTGAATCCCATGTCCCAAACGGTACTAGACGGATTGAAAGACCTAATCGCAAATCATCTTGACGTTAACGCCAACCTTGCAGACCTTCATGAAGACACCAATTTGCTGGATGGGGATAGCTTTCACCTTGATTCCATCGCCATTATGGGTTTGATCGCGCTCATTGAAGAACGTTTCAACTTCCAGTTTGGGGAAGATGAACTCAACTTAGAACCCTTTCAAAGCCTGAAAACGCTGGCAGATTTCGTCTCTAGCAAGATCGCGTCAGATTCGCACTAGTTCTATTGTTGTTTATTGTTATGTAGAGGGCATATTGATGTCTGAGTTCAACCGTGAAGTTGTGTACGATGTGGTGATTTGTGGTGCGGGCATGGCAGGGCAAACGCTGGCACGCCAAATTAAGCGCGAGATGCCGAATAAGACGGTGGTCATGGTGGATCGGCTAACGCGCCCCTTGCCTGATGTCGCTTTCAAGGTGGGGGAATCCACCGCAGAAGCGGGCAGCTATTACTTGGGAGTGGTGTTGGGGTTGAACGACTACTTCAAAGAAAATCACTTCCTCAAGATGGGCTTGCGTTACTTCTTTCAAAGCGAACAAGCGCACGAACGTTTTGACTCTCGCCCAGAGTATGGGCTAGTGGAGTTCCCCAAAGTGGGATCGTTCACGTTGGATCGTGGGAAGTTTGAAAACGACCTGCGCCAGTTCAACGAAGCCGATGGCGTGGTCATGCTGGAAGGCTACCGCATCCGCGATATGAAGATCGCAGAGGGCGACGAGCCACACGAACTGACCATTCGCCAAGACGGCGGGACGGACGTCACCGTACAAGCACACTGGTTGATTGATGCCACTGGGCGCGGGCGGATGTTGCAGAAACGCTTGGGCTTGTCTCGCAAGCGCGGGCAAAGCAGCAGCTCGGTTTGGTTCCGCGTTCGGGGTAAAGTGGACGTGAGCGACTTCGTGCCGAACGACCAAACTGAATGGCATGACCGTGTACCCAACCGCACACGCATGGCGGCAACCACCCACTTGATGGGCAAAGGCTACTGGATTTGGATCATCCCGCTTCCCAATGACAACACCAGCATTGGCATCACTAGCCTTGATGGCTTACAAAACTTTGATGAGCGCAACACCCTCCCGCGTGCGATGGACTGGTTGCACGAGCATGAACCCTTCTTGGCAAATTATCTCCAAGACTTTGAAATCCTTGATTTCAAGACCATGCGTAACATCAGCTACACCGCGCAGAAAGTGTTCTCTTCCCAACGTTGGGCATCTGCCGGAGAAGCTGCCGTCTTCTCTGATCCGTTCTACGCCCCCGGCACCGATTTGATCGCTTTCGGCAATACCATCATCACCGAGATGATCCGCCGTGAAAGCGCAGGCACCCTCACCCCCGCCATGGTGCGTGAGTTCAACACGTTCTACTTGGGCTTGAATGACTCGCTAACTGACAGCATCCAAACCTGCTACCCCTTCATGGACAATAGCACGGTGATGACCGCTAAACTGCTTTGGGATGCGACAGCGGCATGGTCGTTCGTCACGCCACGCATGTTCAATTCCTATTACTTGGATACGGAAAAGAGCAACAAGATCCGCGCCATCACTTCATCCTTCTTCTCGCTAACCCGTCGCATGAATCAGTTCTTGCTGGATTGGGGTAGCCTACCAAAGGGGCGGTTAACCTTCCAATTCATCAACTACCTCGCCATCCCCTACTTAGCTGCCCTGCGTAAGCGTAACTTGCAAGTCAACAAGAGCATGGATGAACTCATTGCCGACCAATTAGAGAACATGCGCATCATTGAGGAACTGGCACAAGTTTTGTTCTTGTTGGCGTTGGAAGATGTGATGCCAGAAGAGCGCGCCCACTTTGATGATAACGTGTGGTTAAACCCGTGGAAGATCAGTCTTGACCCCACCAAGTGGGAAGAAGAGGGGTTGTTTGCGCCGAAGTCTGAACCACGCGACCTTACCGCCCTGCATCACGAAGTGTTGGGGTTGTTCGAGGTACGCGAGTTCGCGTAAGATACGTCTGTCAACGGGTACTCCACACCAGCGAGTGCCCGTCACCTACCCGACCATCACAGGGATGAAGCATCCATGACAACAGAACCTCTCCACCACTGGGAAGCCAAAGCCCTCCTTGATGGCTCCATTCGTCCCGATGTCCCCCCCGCACTTGCGCCTTCCCAACTCCCCGACGCTATCTTTTTGACAGGAGCAACTGGCTTCTTGGGGGCGTACCTGCTGGAGGAACTCTTACGCAATACCACCGCCACCGTATATTGTTTGGTACGCGCGGACGATGAGGAGAGCGGGCACGCCCGTTTAAGGCAACGTCTCAATGATTTCAACCTGTGGCACCCGTCCTATGGCGAGCGCATTGCACCCGTGCTGGGTGATCTTGCTGAACCATCCTTCGGATTATCTACAGAGGAGTTTGAACGCCTAGCGGGGTTGGTACAAGTCATTTACCACAGCGGCGGATGGGTGACGTTCATTCATCCGTATGAGAAGTTAGAGGCAACCAATGTTGAGGGCACGCGCGAGATCATCCGCCTAGCCACGCATACCCGCCTAAAGCCCATCCATTACATCTCAAGTCTCGCTATTTACTTGAGCGAAGCCCACCCCATCACCAAGACGCTTTACGAATCAACCCGCCCCGAATATCACGAGACGCTCAAGGGGGGGTACAAACTCAGCAAGTGGGTGGCAGACCGCATGATGATTCATGCGCAAGAGCGCGGGCTACCCGTGGCGATCTATCGCCCCTCGCGCATTGCTGGGCATAGCCAAAGTGGACTGACTGGGGACTTGAAAGACCCGCTCAACGTCTTCATCAAAGGGTGCATCCTGATTGGGATGTATCCCGATTCAGAGGTAGCCATTGAACCTGTGCCGATTGATTTTGTCAGTCGTGCGGTGTTCCACTTGGCGCAACAACCCGCCTCAAGCGGGAAGGCGTTCAACCTGTATAACCCTGCTCCGCTGGCGTGGAAGTCGCTATTTGAAACGGTGCGCCAGATGGGTTATGCGCTAGAGCCAGTGAGCAAAGAAGAATGGTTCAGCGCGGTGAACCGTGCCATGCTCAACAAACACCCCCAACGCGAATTTTTGACGCTGGTGCGGATGTTGGTCAGCTCGCCCAATAACAACTTTTTCTACACACGCCCGCCCCTTGACGCCACACATGTGATGGACGGGCTACGCCATAGCGACATCACCTGTCCCAGCGTGGCAAGCCTGCTTCCCGTATACATGGCGCACTATCAAAGCAACGGCTTCATCGAACGCCCATAAGGAATCAAGCATGCTCATTTCACACTCTCACCGCTTCATCTTCTTTCACATTGCCAAAACCGGGGGGATCAGCATGCGCGAGGCACTTCTGCCCTACACCACCCTGCCCGATAAGTTTCGCGTGCAACGTCCTCCTATGGAGCGCAACGGCAAACCCAACCCACTCTATGAAATGTGGGAGGCATCGCTCTTGCACGCGCCTGCACGGGATGCCCAAAAGTATCTGCCCGCAGAGGTTTTCGACGGCTATTATAAGTTTGTTTTTGTGCGCAATCCTTGGGCGTTACAGGTTTCGATGTATCACTTCGTCCTCAAAGAGCCAGACCATCTCTACTACGCTACGGTGAAGAACATGGCGAGTTTTGAAGAATATGTGGAATGGGTGGCAGTCACGGCGAAACCCTACCCAAAGGGTGCGCCCAAGTTTCAAGCGGATATGGTGACGGACGCGCGCGGGCAGATCATCGTGGATGAGATCGGTCGGTTTGAAACGCTGTCACAGGACTTCAACCGCATCAGCGATCAACTCGGTCTAGCCATCACCTTGCCCCACCGCAACCAAAGTAGCCACAAGGACTACCGCGACTACTACAACGCTCGCACGCGCTCGATCATTGCGGATGCCTTCGCACGCGACATTGAGCTATTCGGCTATCGCTATGAATGACCACAAGTTGTAAAGACGCGCACATTTGCACCTGCCCAAGCGCCTGCTGTGGGCGGAGTTTGACGCAATTCACCACAGTAACGCGGTTTCTAGCCCAGGCTACGCCCTAGTTGCCCCTCAGCGCGCTCAACCTAGCGACGGGGTGCCGCCGTGCTCCTTGAGTTGAATCACCCCGCGCTTGCCATTGGTGCGCCAATGCGGGTCTTGGGCGGTGAGCAACTCGGCATGGTCGGCAGGGATGCCCACCAGCGCGTCGCTCTTGAGGGTGCGCAAGGTGAGCAACGGGGCAGGAAAGTAAGCGGTTGCTTCTGCCCATGAGGTTGGGGTCGTCCACAAAGCATCCCCCACCGCGCGACGGTAATTCAAGTCACCCTTCAAAATCACCAATAGACTGCCCGCAAAGACTCCCGCCAACTCATCCGCTAATTGCCACAAGAAATGGCTACTATTCCAGAACGCATGGGATGCAATCCGTAAACGCCCATCAACAAAGGCGCGCACAAGACGCTTGCCCATGTTGATGATGTTCGCGCTCGTCACCACGCTTTCGCCACTGGCGCACAGGTTCATCAACTCGCGCACGTCGCTGGTGGTGGCATCGCTCACAAAGGTTGGGCAATACTTGACATGTAAGACCACTTCATCCGCCACCCCTGACAGAAGCGCGTCCGCCAATGCCAGATCAAATGCCAACTCGGTGCCGGCATTGTCTAAGACGAAGTGTACTGCCCCGCGCGAAGGGCTATTGAACATGCTGCCTTGGGCGCGGATCAAGTGTTGCACCACCTGATGGGCATCGTCCACCACCACAAACGCATCATCCGCTTGCACCCCAAACTTTGCCGAATCCACATGACTGAGGTCAATCCGATTGCCCCACATTGCCATCTTGAACAAGGTGGGTAAGCGGTCAGTCACGTCACCCTCGAGGGACAGTGCCTGATCGAGCGCGTGCCACAAACTGGGTTGTTGTAACTCATGCGCCTTGAGCGGGGCGAACGGGTCACGGTCGGTTTCTGCCCAGCGCACAAGGTCGATGATGTGGCGATAGAATACGGTCTCGGCGAAGAACCATTCGGCGTTCAACCAGGTGCTTGGTTGCCCTGTTGTGGCGTGTTGCATCTTGAACGCGGTTTGCCAAAGCGCAAAATCAGGCGGGGGGGTGGGGTAAGATGCGATCATGGGGATGATCTCGTCCCGTTGAATGGCTTGGGCAAGGCGTGTGAGATCGTTGAGCAGGGAGAGTGGGTAATTCGCGTTGACTTGACAGACCGTCTCGATGGTTTTGGGCAAGCGAACTTGCATGGTATGTGCAGCAAAGGGATTGCTTCCATCAGTACGGATTGGGGCGGGGCGGGGTTGTGGAATTGGAAGTCCCATGTTTGGCTCCAAACGGTGGCATAAAAACTTGATTTTATAGGATCATGCAAACTTGTGACAACGTAAAATTGAATTAAAACTCAAGGTTGGTTATCCTAACCGCTATTGCTTTATCAATCTGTTTGACACCCAAACCCAAAAGGACGCCCGCTATGACTGTCATGATCCCCGCTGAATTGGTTGCGATCCCACAAATTGAAGGGGTGTATGCGCGCCCCCTCAAGCGTTTTGCCGATGAGCGGGGCGCATTCACAGAAACGTTTCGCGCGGAATGGTTTCCGATGGTCAACTGGAGCAGACTCCAGATGAATCGTTCGATCAGCAAGGAGGGGGTATTACGTGGGTTACATTATCATTTCCACCAAGTGGACGTCTGGTTGCTGCAAAGCGGTCAGATACGGGTGGGCTTGGCGGACTTGCGCCCGACCTCCTCAACCTACTTACGCGCCCATGCCTTTGATCTGCATGCTGATGACTTGTCGTGTTTATACATTCCCATTGGCGTGGCACATGGTTTCTACAGCGCGAGCGCAGTGGAGTTGCTCTACGTGGTCAGCAACTATTACGATGGCGCAGACGAAAGAGGCGTGGCATGGAACGATCCCACGCTCAAGGTGCCGTGGGGGATAAACGCTCCCGTCTTGTCCAACCGTGACCTGCTAAACCGCCCCCTAGCGGACATCCCGATGGACGAGCGTCCACGCTGAATTCTGTATTGTTGTGTTATCATCCACACTGAGTGTAGGTTTTTAGATTCGTCGAGGTTTTACCATGCACAAACTACTCATCATCGTTGTCACCCTCATAGTGTTTGTTGTGTTCCCCGCGCTAGGCTTCGCCCAGCAAACAGGGGAATGTCGCGCAGGGGATCCTAATCATGAATCCCCCCTCGCTTCACACCGCGTGATGGTCATCGCTCAAAGCGATGGCAACTTGTTTGACCGAGGACAGGCAAAAATCGCCCTAGAACAGGCTTCCGTTCCCGATGGCGTGCTCACCGATCAAGGTGTGTTACGGATTTATTTTGTGAATGGGGTCGCGGGGCAACATGGCGTATTCGTGATGGAGCAACAAGCGGACGGTAGCTTTGCCATCTTGGATTGCATCAAGTTGGATGGTGTTTTTGAGGGGAACGCCGTTGACCCCGACATCACCCGTATGGAAGATGGGCGTTATCGCTTGTTCTACTACTTGGGAGCGTTTGTGGGGAACGCACGCAAACCAGGACCGAACGATCCGCACCCCATTTACAGCGCGGTCAGCGAGGATGGGATTAATTTCGAGTTAGAAGGGGAGGTGTTTGCGACGACGGGCATCACAGATCCGACAGCGGTACAGTTTGCGGATGGGTCTTGGTTGTTAGCCGTGGCACGCGCAGGTCAAGAAATAGTCCTTGCTTATAGTGTGGATGGCATGACCTTCACCGACCTTCCGCCTGTGGCAGATGGTGGAATTCCAGAACTCGCCCTGTTCGAGGGCGAGACGGTTCGCTTGTTTGGGCAACGCATCTGGGAGTCGAACGATAGGGGACAAACCTGGGAGCAGTTGCAAAACGTGGGCAACCTCAACCCCGATCCATCAATGGTGCGTCGCACGGATGGTGGGTGGATCGCCATTTACAAAGACTTTGATCCGAACAATATGCCACCCCTACAACCCCTCGTCGGTGGCGGCACACCGCCTGCGCCAGGACAAGGGCAACAACCGCCCTTACAACCCCCCGTCGGCGGCGGTACACCGCCCGCACCCGGACAAGGGCAACTACTGCCCCTCTTGCCCTCGTTCACGCCTGCTTCGAATAATTAGCAGGCATTTTCCCCAAGCTGGCAGTACAGGTAGCGCGGTAGCATCCCCCACCGCGCTATCCACTGCTTCGACTTGGTTTCCTCTTCAGCAAACACGCTCTACCACCACCCTAACGCACACCATCAATCGAATGGGGAAGGGGTCAGGTGGTAGCCTGTTCGCGTTGAACGCCTTAAGCGTGCTCTGTCACGTGTTGGTTAAGTGAGGGGGACGCTTTCGCAATGGACGACATGGGGTGGTTGGGCGAAATACACGCCAATCAACCCGCGCCATTGTGGGAACAAATCCGTCTGGCGAAAGTTCAGCTCGTGCGCCTCAACCGATTCCCACTTCACCAACAGCACATAGCGACTTGGTTCTTCAATACAGCGTTGCACCTCGTGCGAAAGATAGCCCACCGCTTGCGAGAGGTACTTTGCCCCCCCTTCACGGATCGCCTCTTCAAACTGGGCGTTTGTGCCCTCCTTGATAATAATCGTTGCCACTTCTAAAACCATCTTTGATCCTTTCGCTTGGGATTCCTACTCAACATAAAACTCAACGGTCTCGCGAATGCACGCTGTGTCTAATTTTGCGCTGGGATTGTTGATGAACGCTGTGATGAGGGTCGCGCCACATCCGACCCCTCCACTTGGCCCGTGTCCACCGTTTTCAATCACGATGTGCTGACTGTTGGGGAGTCCTTCTTGGGCAGATTCGGCAAATGAGGGGGGGGTTACGGGGTCTAACCTGCCGGACACCAACAAGATCGGGAGGTCGCTTTGGACGCGGACGGATTCAATCGCGTCGGCAGGCTCAACCGCCCACACGCCACACCACTCTACATCGCTGGGAATTTCGTCATATAGCCACTCATAGAGGAAGTCGGGCGCGTCCACGTAAGATTGAATGTCGGCAAATGCGCCATCATAGTCAGCATAGGGATATTCTTCGCTACAGTGAACGGAGTTGAACATGCCCTCGCTGTCGCCAATGTCACCGTACACTTCTTGAAATTCCACCAAGAAATCTGATTCTGCGATGGGGTCATACGGATAGTCTTCGAAATCGTCGTAGCCCTCCCATGTTTCGGGTGTCCAATACCCTTGAATGAGGTCGTAACCGTACACGAGATCATCCTCAGTTTCGGCGTAGGCGAGGAAAATGATGCCGAGTGGCAACATTGGAATGACGCTCGAATCGTATAGAGCTTGAAATAGCGTATCCAAGACATCCTCCCCTGTGAGGGTCATATCAACTTCATCCCCATATTCGTCGATATAGACGAACTCAACTGGTTCGGCATTCCATTGCTTGACCAGATAATAGAGGTCGTCGCGCAAGGTGGGAAAGCCTTCGTTGCAGGTGGCATCCTCTTCACACGCAGATAATAGCTGGTCGACTGCCTCCCACTTGGTGCTGATATCGGTGTAGGCAACATCGATTTCAGGTGGATAAACGGAGTCCAAGACAGCGGTGCGCACCAATTCAGGAAAGTCGCGCATGGTACTAAGCGCAAGGCGCGTCCCATACGAAATGCCGTACAAGTTGACTTGCTCATAGCCCATAGCGGTCACCAAGTCGGCAACGTCTGCGGCGTTTTGAATGCTGTTATACTGGTTGAGGTCATTCCCCTCTTCTAGTAGGCGGTCATAGCAGGCTTGATCGGCAGCATAGGAGTCTTCATCTTCAAGATAGACATCCTCTTCATATTCCCAACAATTCAAGCTGGGCAAGCTAAAGCCAGTCCCGCGCTGGTCAAACACGATGAGGTCGCGGTTGTCTCGTAGTGGATGCTCCAACCATAAATAGGTGTAAAGCGTTGCCGCCCCGCCGGGTCCGCCCTCCAGATAGATCACGGGGTCGGGTAGGGGGTTGCCGTTGCGGGCAGGTATAACGGTGACGAACAGGTCTAGGGTGAAGCCATTCGGGTTTGCCCGATTTTCCAACACGGTGAGCGTGCCACATTGTACGCCCTCAGTGGCATCAAACGGGCACTCCACATAGGTGAAGCTAGGCACTTCAGACTGGGCAGTGACCACACCTGCCACCAAGAGCAGGTTGGAAACAAGCAATAAGCATAATGCTTTCATGAAACGATCCTCTACAGTACCTTAACAAGCCAAAGACAACGGATGAAAAACCTATCCATCCGCTCCATTGCAGGCATATAATATAGCGTGTTTACAGGTGAAAGATACACACAGGAAGCGTAAATCATGAATATTGAGCTGGCAATTGTGGCAATTGCACGCCCCCTACATATTTTGTTGGGCGTTGTTTGGATCGGGTTCATTGCAATGATGGCGTGGGTTTTGCATCCTGCCGCGGATAAAGCTGGGGAAAAGGGGTTGGCGATGCTCCGCACGCTTTATACCCACAGCATACTTGGGCAGGTCTTGTCCATTGCCAGCATTGGAACAACCGTGCTCGGTTTACTGCTTTGGGGCATCCGTGCGGACGGGATGGACTTGGTGGCGTTTGGTAACACGGGCGACATAGTGATGGCGGTGGGCGCGTTGGCAGGTGTCTTGGCGTTTGGACACAGCATCAGTGCGGTTGGGCGGTATGGACGCTTGTTCGCTCAGGCATCGCAAGCGTATGACGCTCAGGCAATTTCCGAAAATCTACAAAGCCTCAATCAAATGAAGGCGAAGCTATTCACCAATACCAACATCAGCGCGTGGATTTCGTTGGTGTCGGTGGTGTGTATGTCGAGCGCACGCTACCTCCCTTAATTACAGGGGGAGTGCATCAACAGGGAGGCGCGTCTGCCTCTCTGTTGGCTTAGGAAAAGTGGCGCAAAACCACCTCAAAGGTGGTGAGGTCGTCAATGATAAAATCGGGATGGCTTGCCTCAAGGGCTTCGGCAGATTCATAGCCCGTCCGCACAATGCACACGGGCAATTGATTGGCGCGGGCGGCGTGAACATCCATGACGGTATCCCCCACAATCAATACTTCGTGTGGGGCAAGGGTGCATTGATGCAGGGTTTGCGCCCGTTCAATGGCATTGACGGGCAAGTCCGCGCGGTTCTCTGATTCATTCCCATACGCCCCCACGCTAAACCAGTGCATCTGGTAGCCAGCTAAGCCCAGTTTGACAGGAACGATGGTTTGCACATTCCCCGTCACAATGCCTTGAATCATCGTGGTGGAATCATGCAACCCACGCGCCAACTCGACCCCGTTGGGCAACGCCCGCACGGTATGCTCTGGGGCAAGCGCGCTCATGATTTCGCGCATGGACTGCATATAATCAGGCAGAAGATCGAGGATCGTTTGATCGGGAATGCCTTCTGGCAACAGGATTTCACGCAGGGTGCGCAAGTCTGGTTTGCCACCGAAGTGATGCGTCATGACCGCACCAGACGTTCCATAGACTTGCTCCAACGCCAAACGGGTGGCGCGCCGCCCAAGCCCATCGGTGCGCAGGAGCGTCCCATCAATGTCCCACAAGATCAACCGTATCATCATCAAGCCTCATCATCGCTTGTTAACCATTACGCTTCTCATTATAGGACGCTACCACCGGTTGAAAATGAACATTCCCTGTGAATGGCAAAAGCCTAACTTTCAACAATGCTTAACTCGATGGTGTCCAGCAGAGTATCTTCATGGTAGAGCATCATGGTGTAATTTCCGACTTCAAAACCGGGTTCAGTCACAATTTGCAAGATCACCACGTCGGGGATTTTTGCCCCAATCGCAGCGGTGACAGGAAGGGGGGCATCGTTATAGATTAAGTCGATCCTCAAGTTCGGCGTGGAGATTTGCGTTGTCACCAGCAGGGTGACATACAACGGTGCGCCCTGCCTATGCGTGAGGGTGAGTTGCTCAAGGTCGGTACGGGTGGCAATGGGTGAGTAGGAAACCCCAACAATTTGTGCCTCTGCA
>CAIRDJ010000029.1 GCA_903877335.1 uncultured Chloroflexota bacterium
ACGGCACGCACACCGTCTGGGTGATGCTTTCGGCAGGGCGGGCAAGGCAGGCGTAATCGCTCCCGATGCGCTCTAAGAGGATGCCCTCCGCCCCGTTGATCTCTACGCTGTTGCCCCATAGCGGAAGCCCCACCGTGAAGGTGAGGGTGAAGGGTTCCCCCTGTTCACTCAAGCGCGTGAGTTCATCGGCGAACGTGGGGCGTGTGGTAGGTTGGGCTTGCGCCTGCCCCCAACGGGTGAAGATTCCCGCGCTCAACATCAGCACACTCCCCAACACAATGACCAACCAAGTGAAACGTTGCTGCATGGGTACGCTCCTAGCTCCTCTAAGAATGGGTTAGCCGAATAATCGAATCAGTTTAAGCGTGACTTGTAAATGAGTGCGAAGCGCAGGATCATCCAACCCCTGCCCGATGATCTGCTCAATGCGACCCAAGCGATAGTTGAGCGTGCTACGGTGAATGTGCAAGGTCTTGGCGGTGCTGGCACCATTCCCCCCCAAGTCTAAATACACCTCCAACGTGTGCGACAGATCCGCCCCTTGTTCGCGCTCCAGCAGGCGCACCAACGGCACAAACGCATTCCCGTTCAAGCTACTTTCGCCCGCCTGATAGAGGGCGTGCAGGTAGCCTAAGCGATCAAAGTACACGGTAGGGGTGCCCCATCCCAAGCGTTGGGCAATCGTCAACACCTCGCGACATTCCCCATAGGCAGACGATGCATGCTGTGGGTGATGGTGTACGCCACTCACCCCTAAGCGAAAAGGTTGCTCGCGCAGGTGCTGATGCATGCGCTCGGTGGCATTTTCGACGGAGGATGCCCCACTCAACAAGATGACCACCTGCCCGGCGAATTGCCCCACAATCATGGGAATGTTGAACTCTGCACCCAACCGATTGATGCGCCGTGCCACGCGCACCAACAACGGGGAAGGGTGCGACGCAAACTCTAACAAGACCATGCGATAGGGTTGATGCAGGTTAATTTCATAGCGTAGGGCTTGGTCAGTCAAAACGCGCTCGCGGTCAAGGTCGCCTTGAATCAACTGTGAAAGCAGGCTTCCCTTGAGCGAGGCTTCGGCACTTTGCACCGCCTCTTGATGGAGCATCATCAAAGCGGAAATGGTTGCGCCGCTTTCAATTGCCATGCGGTCAAGGTCGCTCAAGGGGTTGCCGTCCGCAATGATCCAAATGTACCCGTAAATCTCCCCATGTACCACAATGGGGGCAAGGATGCGCTCCATCTCTAGCCCCACTTGGGGCATCTTGGGGATTTGCACGGGGGCAAGCGTGGAGCGGATTTGGTGCAGGATGCCGACGGTTTCTAGTGCATCCAACAATAACGGATTGGTGCGACCATGCTCTAAGGTGTAACGGCGGGCGGTATCAAACTCGGCGATGTTCGCGCTTGCTAAGGCATCAAAGCGGTCATTCTCGATGCTGACCGATTGGGCAATCAACCGCGCCAACTCATCCGCCACATCTTGTAACCCACGTTCGTCCAAGACCAAGCGCGATAACACTTGGTTGATGTAGAGTGCCCGCTTGACCAACGTCAGGCTAGATTGCACGATCTGCTCATTGAGCGTGCGCACAATGTCAATGAAGCGTTCTTGGTAGGAGATGCTAATCAAGGGGAGTTCGAGCGCGTTTGCCCACGCGCACCACGAAAGCGGAATCTCGTCTAGGTGTTGTCCAATGCTGACGATCATCCCCACGATGCCACGCTCGGCAACCGCGCGGAAGAACGCTTCTTGCTGGTCAGGCGCGGTGGGAATGTGGGTGGGGAGCGTGATAACCAACTCCCCCCCGTTCAACCAATTGGGGAAGTCCGACGCGCTCACATTGAACACCCACGAGATCGCCCGTTGTGTGCCCATGTTGCCCGCCACCAACCGCGCCCCCGCCAGGATGTCTAGTTGCAACGCTTGGGCAACCGTGAGCGCACTATCCGCAGAATGGGCAATAGCGGGCATCGTCACGGGGTAGACTCCTGTTGAAAAAGGTCGGCACCCAGTGCGACCATGGCACGGACACCTAGCCGTCGCACACCTGAACCAGGCGTACCCCGAAGGAAAGTGAGTTGCGTTTTGGTCATAATAGAACTTCTCCATGACAAGTTTTGACGAGGACGAGGCAAGCGCATAGGAAAGGTTTTCCATTACACCGTATCGTATGCCAACGTGGTGGGTTATAAACAGTGTAAATGATGGTCTATCCAGAGGATTTGCAAAGGTGACACCCCGTACAACCAAGTTTTATGTCCTTGACTTTGGCGATTGGCTTGGCTTTCGACGCGGTTGGCATGTCACCACTCCCCGCCCTCCCTACGCAATTCACCAAGAGCTTGCCACCGTCGCCACGCATTACGCCAACCCTGCCATGCCCCTTAGCCAGTCTGTGCGGGTCACGCTGGCACAAGCCATTGGAGATCAGCAATCTATTCGGTTTTATGTGGTGCGGAATATGGGCTTCTTCCTGCTTACCGTGTATGTGGTACAAGGCTATGCCACGCGGAAAGAGGGCAAGACGACTTTCTCTGGTACGATCCAAGCGGACGAAGCCTTTTACTTGATCTTCATGATGGTTTCTATCATCGCGTTTTCGCTCATCGTCTTGTTGCTCAGCGGGATGATTGACGCGCTTGCCTTCCTTAGCCGTGATGCTTATCTGGGGTATGGTCTGTTGATTCTGGGGATGGTTGTGGCGATGGGATGGTTTTTAGTGCGTGATCTGCTGTTGGCGCAAGCGATCATCCATCACCTCACCACCACTGAATGACCCACTACGACCCAACCGTGTGACTGCCTATAACGCACATGGCTTAAAATCAGAGCATGTATCGTGAAGCTATTGAGGTGAGTTTGAAGGCGAACCAACATGGATGACCTGATCTTCAAGAAATTTGATGACCAAGAGGCACAATGAACATTACCCACGATGAGCACGCCATCCAGCAAATCTTGCAACAGGCGCGGGTGATCGCGGTGGTTGGGCACTCTAACCGCCCCGACCGCGACAGCTACCGCGTTGCCCACTATCTTCGTGCACAGGGTTATGCCGTTTACCCCGTCAACCCACAATATAGCGAGATTGACGGTGTGCCCTGCTATGCGGATTTGGCAGCTGTGCCCGCGCCCATTGACATTGTGAATGTGTTTCGGCGCGCGGAACACTTCCCCCCTGTGGTTGAGGAAGCCGTGCGCGTGGGGGCAAAAATGGTGTGGGGACAATTCACCGTCACCCACCCCCACGCCGTCACCCTTGCCGAAGCAGCACACCTCCCCATTGTGATGGATCGGTGCATCAAGATTGAACACGCGCGTTTAGCGCGTTAGCCCTCGCGGTTGAAGGCGAATACCGTATTGCCACTCAACGCATAGATGATCTGCTGCGCCGGCTCCGCAATCACATTGTTCAAGCTGGCGAAGTCCGCCTCGTTGTAAATGCGATAGCTCCGAATGAAGGTGCCGGCAAAAGTGGTCTCATAGATGGTGCGGTTGTTGCGACTGGCAATGTACAGTCCCTGATAGATGGGACTGGTGCTGAGATACATCGCATCCGCCGTCCGCAATTCTTGACCAGGCGGAAAGTTGGCAAAGCCGAAGGTTTGCGCTTGTCCGCTCACATATTTGCCCATCTGCCCATCACTATACAAGATGTACAGCGCACCGTTGGCATCAATGCTAAAGTCCTTTGCGTTGGCAATGTTCGGGCGAAGTTGCCCGGTGAAATATTCGCTAGGGGTGCCGGAGTAGCTGCCATTGATTGGCTCATACCGCCAGATTTGGTTGGCGGTTGGGTCAAGCAAGTAGAGGTTGCCGCGCCACAAACGGGCAGCAATGGGGTTCCCCCAGTTCTCCACCCCGATCAGTTTCTGCACGCCACGGCTCAAGATGGTCGGGGAATGTTCCACCAATACCCCATTGCGATCTAGGGCAACCAACACATTCCCTTGACTGAGCGCGTTACCATCGTCTGCCCAGGCAATATCGATGATTTCACCGATGATGTATTGGTTGACGGGGGCGTTACGGCGCATGTTGGGGATGGGGGATTGTGTGCCAGGAACAACGCTTCGCCCATCGGAGGATAACGTCAGCTCATACACGATGTCATTCGCCCCGTCCAACACGTACATATTCAACCCACGCAACTCAACCCGTGTCAGTTGGGCACTTGGGAAGGAAGTCAGCGCGAAGTTTTGGCGACGGCTAATATTCAGCAAACGATCAATGATTGCTTGCCCCTCGCTTTGTAAATCGGTTAGGGTGCTTTCGGGAATGCCCTCTGGGCGCATCTGCTCGCACTCTGCCGACTTTTCTAGGACGGCGTTCCAGCCACTTAAAGTGCCTTGCACGTCGCTGGAATCAATATTGCGAGCGATCGTCGCCACGCTCAGGGTATCCACCACGCATTGCTCATAGTTGCTACGATCGACGTTCAACAACCAAAACACGACCACCAGCACCACCACCAAAACAGGGATCAACGTCGCCAAAATCGTGAGCGTGACGGCGCGCTTTTCTGGCTCGGCTTCGGGTTGCCCAAAATAATGCTCGTTCGCTTGGTTCGCCAGTTTTGCCCCCCGTGCGATCCCTGCCGATGCCTTGCTCACCTGCACTTGGGTTTGATCGCGCAGGTCGCTGGCGAAGTTGATGAGTTGTGTCCCCAACGCCGGAGCAAGGTTAACCTGCTCAAGTTGCTTTTCGGGCGAAATGGGCGATTCCAATATGTCTAGGCTATTCGAGCCTGGATTCACATGCAGATTAGGAAGCGTGCCAGGCGTGATGAACTCCACACCCATAGCGGTGGCGCGGTCAATCACCAAGTTCTTGACATGTGCCATCATTGCATTCACGTCGCGCACTTGAAAGACACTTGCTAACTTGTCGTGCGCGACATCCGCCAATTCAGAATCGGACAAAATCAAGCGCGAGCCAGCTTCCACTTCAAAGCGTTTTATCCGCACGTCGGGGATTTCTACCACGCCGAGCGGTGCGCCAAAGACCATCGCGGTATCATCCAGCGGATCGGTTGGGAACAAGCTGAGTTGCTTTTGATAATATACAATTCCTAAAGCCAAGCCACACCGACTCAAAAACAAGCTGCTATCATGCAACACCCCACAAATGAAATTCACTTCATATTGGCGCAATTCAATTCGGTTTTGATTCATGATGGCTTTGTTGATGGCATCATACACCGCGCGTAAGCCGGTGGTGACGCTGCCGGTACTGTTGAAGTAGCGTTCTGAAGCCAACCGCGCCCACTTCTTGTAGGTGTCTGCAGAGGCAATATCACCCGAAGGGGTCATCAAGATGAGGATGGTGTCTGCCTCGCGCCCGCGTGCCGCTTTTTTGGGAGCAACTTCAATTAGGCTACCCGGAGGAACCGCGTTTAGAACCCGTCCGTTGACCATAAACAGATGGGTGACGAGGGATTCTAATTCAAATGCCAATGCCAAACTCCAAGCAAACTTCTGATTCACCTTTCATTGTAATGTGGATTGATGAGATTGGGATAGGGTAGTAGGTCAAACGCCCTCAATCTGACCGAATTACCTTTAACACAAAAGCAATCTTTTGGCGTACAATGGTGGCATTAAATTTTTACTACAGGACTCAATTCATTTTAGTGGAGTAGCACTGATGGAACACAGCACAATAGCCCTACAACTTTATACCGTTCGTGATTATTTGAAAGTAAATTTTGAACAAACCATCCGCACCCTTGACGGTTGGGGAATTCGCGTTGCAGAAACGGCGGGGGAATTTGGCGGGAACGTTCGCACGGCAAAGGCGTTATTTGATTCTCTAGGTTGGGCCATTCCTTCGACCCATGCCCCATTACCTTTGGGCGACAAGCAACATGAGGTGCTGGACATGGTGGGAACGCTGGGGTGTGATTATGTGATTTGCCCCTGGCTTGATCCACACACCTATTTTCAATCCTTAGATGGGATCAAGCGAGCGTGCGATGCGCTGAACGAGGCAAACCGCGTGGTGAAAGAATCCGGTTACATCTTCGGCTATCACAATCACTGGTTCGAAATGGCAATCGTTGAAGGCAAACCCGCCTATCAACACATGCTAGATTGGTTGGACGAGGATATTGTATTTGAGCTAGATGTCTATTGGGTGACAGTGGGAGGTTTAGACCCCCTACTGGTGATGGAAGAACTGCGCGGGCGGTTGCCATTGGTTCATATCAAGGATGGAGCTGCCGTTCGCGTGGAGGACAGCATGCAGGTACTAGGAACAGGGGCGATGAACATCCCCTCCATTCTGGATGCCAGCGCGGCACTTTGGCACATCATCGAATTAGACCGCTGTGAAACGGATATGATGCAGGCGGTAAAACAAAGTTTTGACTATCTCAAAGGGTTGAATTGTTAAGTCCGATCCTGACATGGGGGCGTGCATGCCCCCTTAATCTCCCAAGTAGCCGCGCAATTGACGACTACGGCGCGGATGGCGCAAACGACGCAACGCAACCCCCTCAATTTGACGGATGCGCTCACGGGTTAAACCAAATAGGATTCCTACTTCCTCTAACGAGTAGTCGCGCCCATCATATAGCCCGAAGCGCAAGCGCAAGATTTTTGCTTCGCGCTCGCTCAAGGTATTCAACACCTGCTCAATCTTTTCTTCCAACAAGTTTTGAAACACGCTTTGGGAGGGGGTGGGCAGCTGGTCATTCTCGATGAGGTTGCCCAATTCGCTGTCCTCATCCTCACCAATCGGTTGCTCTAGGCTAAGGGGTTGCCAGCTGACTTTGAGCAACCACTCAATTTGGCGCGGCTCAATTTGCATCGCCGTGGCGATCTCCTCAACAGTCGGCGTGCGCCCTAGGAATTGTTCTAGCTCACGCACCGTCCGATAGAGTTTACGGATGCGGTCACTCATGTGGGCGGGAACGCGGATGGTGCGCCCATGATCGGCAATAGCGCGGGTGATTGTCTGGCGAATCCACCAAGTCGCATAGGTGCTAAAACGGTAGCCTCGCTTGTAGTCGAACTTCTCGATCGCTTTCATCAAGCCGATATTGCCCTCTTGAATCAGGTCATGCAATAAAACCCCCCGATTCAAATGCCGTTTGGCGATGCTCACCACAAGGCGCATGTTGGCTTTGATGAGGTGTTCGCGGGCAAATTTAGCATCCTCCACCAACGATTGCCACTCAGCATGGCGTTCGCTTGGGGGGGCATGTGCCAAGTGTTCTTGCGCTTGCCGTCCACTTTCAATGCGCGTGGCAAGTTCAATTTCTTCGAAACTGCTCAGGAGGGGTACCCGCGTCATTTCGCGCAGGTACAAGCCCATGGTGTCGCCAGCTACCAACCTATCCAGTTCTCGGTCATCAATGAGTTCTTCGTCAGATTCGTTCGGCTCAAACTCATCCTCGAAGTCAAAGCCGTCCTCATGCAGAAAATCCGCAGGCTCGCCACGAGGAGGATCATCTGCATCGAGTGGATCGGCATCCCCAAAGTCCTCATCGGAGTTGAACTCATCGTTTCTCATTGATCGACCTGGCTTTCATCCATCTCGTTCTTGAGCATCGTTCTTATTGAGAAGTTGTCGCAACGC
The DNA here is from genome assembly GCA_903877335.1 of uncultured Chloroflexota bacterium. GTDB lineage: Bacteria > Chloroflexota > Anaerolineae > Aggregatilineales > Phototrophicaceae > CAIRDJ01. The sequence goes on from CAIRDJ010000029.1 coordinate 7,586, forward strand.
TGCCAACCGCGGATCAATATCATCCATTTCGGCTTGCTGACGCAAAATCTGCATGCGCTCGTTACACCCATCAACATCTTCACAGCGCAAGCCCCGTGTTGTTTGAAGCAAGACCTCCGCGCGGATGAGCGGGGCAAGGTCAAGCTGGGCATCGTCATAAATCCGAAACTCGGCTTGATCGCTAGACAGTTTGTCTGTGGTGGAAAACAACTCCTCCAGTTCCAAGTTGAGAATTGAACTGATCGGATCCAGACAGCGATAACAGTCCCCTGTTACCCCCACTGCCAAATTTGCCTGTACCAAAATTCCTTCTTTGGTGCGGCTCAAGCGCAAAGCACCCTTGATGAAGTCAACGATCAAATCCTCATCAACTTGAACCGGCGGAAAGTCTAATTCGGAATCATGCGTTGAAGAAACGGCATCATTGAGTAAAAACCCGACGCTGATCTTCAAAACGCGACTTTTTAAGTATCCCTGCTGACCCATTATAAGATGCCTTTCAGTACAAAATACCATCACTTTAAGGCAGGAAACGAGTAAGTGCGAGGATGATCTTTTGGTGAAGACTTGCTCGCCCTAACTTTGTTTCTAACGCACAAGAATCGTTCAAGCAAACAGCATGAACACAGGACGTTTTTGCCTGTCACCCCGCTCACTCCACCTGATAAATGGTTGAGGGCAACTGTTGGGCGAAACCATATTGGGGGTCGCTCAAGAGCGCGTACAACGATGGATCGGCAGCAGCAAAAGCAGCGCGGTCGGGCAAAGTCCACTCAGAAGTGCTTTCCAATCCCTCCTCACTCATCACGGTGAGCCAACCCCACTGCGCATAGCGACTGAACGCGCACACACGCGAACACGCGGAGGGCGTATAATGCCCGTTGGCTTGGGCGGTTGAAAACGCCACCCCCAACGCGCTTGCCTCGCTCATGCCGAACACGTCGGGATACTCCATGCTATAGCCCAGCATAAGCGGGCGCAACATGGCAAACAGCGCATCACTGGGGGGCGTGTTGAGGTTGACATCCGTCACGAAAATTGGCTGTAGGGTGTAGGCTTGCCCGAATTGGCTCGCATCGCCAACGGCTTCAAGGATGGGATGAAGCGTGATGATGGGGTCGCTGGTGCTCACCAGCACAAGCGCGGTGCGCCCTTCTACCAAACGAATCCACACCGCTTCATGATCTGCCATGCCATCTTGATTGGAGTCGATCAGGTTGGCAAAGGTGGCGGCATAGCCCAAGACCGTCTCGCTGGGAATGGATGATGTGGCGAAAACATGCACCCCTAAGATTTCAATATGTTGGGGAAATTGCCCGAACTCTGCAGGGAAATCAAGCGGGGTGGGCGTGAACTCCAACTGGGTGTTGTACAACAGTGGGAAGGGGCTAAGCCCAAAATCGGTGGGGGTGCTTTCGGTTTGAGCAAACACCATCGGCACAACTGCCAACCAAAACCACCCGATCAACACGTTAAAACGGATCATCTTCATCAGGACATACCTCACTTATATGGTGGAAGAGACGGGACTTAGTGGGGTAGGACACCCCACTACCACGACTGACTTCTCATTCAACTTGTGCTTCAATGGTGAGCTTCACTTGGCTAGGCTCCCAATAGTAACTTTGCACCCGCACTGGCACTTCGCCACTGATAGACGAGGTGAAACTTGCCTCCGCCATGGTGAAGTTGCTCACCGAAAGCGAGCCAATGGTTACGTAGCCTGCGGTGGAATTGTCGGAAATGTCCATACTGAAATCAAAGCCTTGTTTGATGGACGGGATGACGCTGATTTGATAGGTTATGCCTTCTTCAACTTGCATCACGTAGAGTTTCTCAAACGTCTCACCGTCAAAGGAGATGGTGTTGCTCCCTAAATTCAGAGTGGGCAAAACGCTTGTGCTGACTTGGATCACGGCGGTGGCAATGTCGCTATCGGGTTCAACAATGATGGTGTACTCGCCGTCGTAGAACGATTGAAATTGTTCAACTGTGGGATAGGTGTCGTAGAGGGCATCATAGCCATCCGGATCATACACGCCAATCTGCACCGTCCCATTCTCTACGGCGATGTCATAAAACCCACCGTATACCGCTTCAAACACAAAGGCGTAGGTTTCGCCCGCCGTCATGACCACCTTGCGCGGTTGATCCACCAGAAGCGTTATCGCCTCTACGCTGTTCACTTGCACATTGAACAATCCGCTCGCGGTTTCGTCCTCATAATAATAGTATCCAGAGGAGGTGACGGACAGCGTGTACGCGCCCGTATAGGGCAGGCGAAAAGCCCGAATGCGCGAGTTTGTTTCACCAGTGTAGTAATCATCGTCACTGTAGCTGAGTTCTACGCCTGCCTCATCTAATAAGCGGATGTACGTATCGAAACCATCGGAAGTCACCGCAATATCCACCATTTGTCCCTGTTCGCCTTCAAAGGTCACATCAACAGATGGGCGAGTGGGGCTAAGTTCATCGCTGGTGGAAAGCATCACGGTTGTTTGGGCAATAGCAACCGCGCTGAACAGCACGATGCTCATCAGGGTCAAAAAGAATGTGCGCATGGAAACGTCCTCTCTCATCCTACAAAACTAACTTGTGTGTCATTGTAAACCGCCTTGCCTGTTATAATGGTTAAAGTTAGCACACTTCGGGGAAAAGATGTTGTCTAAATCATTCATCTCTGTCACAAATCTTTTTTTGGATGCGCCCCTCATCAAGGAAACGCGCCAGAACCACGCCCTCGAACATGCCACCCTTCACCTACTCGCAGGGCGCGTCGGCAAATTACGCATGGCCGGGCATAGCAATCCGCGTGGGTTCATCTTGGTAGGGAACGACACCGCCACCACCCCTGTTGTCGAAAAAGCAGTGCGCGATGCCATCACACAATTGCGACAGGGCAAGCGTGAACTAGCCCTGCATCCCAACTGTGGCACCAATCTGTTAACCAGTGCCGGCATGGTTGCCGCCAGCTTGTGGTTTTACATCCAACTGTTGCAAGCGCGACGCAAGGTGAACTGGGCAGACTTCTCCACGTTCGTCTTGATTGGGCTAGTGGCGTTGGTTCTCAGTCGTCCGTTGGGCATGTGGCTACAGCGACACGTCACCACCAAAGCCGACCTCGAAAACCTCACGCTTCTCTCTGTGAAAACCATCCGCCTCGATCTGTTGGGGCGGCGCATTGCCCTCCACTTCGTCAGCACAGTTGGCTAGGACAGTGCCCCCATGAGCAAACCTACCCCAACGTTTTACATCTTTCATGGCAATGATGAGTTTGGCTTGTCGCAACAAATCCGCAAGATGAAGGCGGATATGGCGCATGTCGATAGCGCGGGCATGAATACCGAGGAATATGACGGCACAGAAACCAAGTCCGCTACCGTAGTTTCTAGTGTGGGGACGTTCCCCTTCTTGGCAGATCGTCGCTTGGTATTGGTCAAGAATATGCTGTCGTGGATCACACGCAAGGGCGCGGGGGAAATGGGCAAGCAGAATGAACGGTATCTGCTGGATGAATTGCCCCACCTGCCAGATTATTCGCGCTTGGTGTTCGTTGAGTTCCAAGCCTTGCCCAAATCCAACAAGGTTTTACAACTGGCGGAATCCTCACCGAATGGTTTTGTCAAGGCGTTTGAGGCTCCCAAGAACCTTAACCAGTGGATCAGCTCCCGCGCCAAGTCAGAATACCAAGCCGAGATCAAACCCGACGCAGCGACGGCGTTGGCATCGGTGGTCAATGGGGATGTGCGTCGGGCGGATAACGAATTGCTCAAGTTGGTGGCGTATGCCAACGGAACGCCCATCACAGAAGCGATGGTGATTGCCCTCACCCCCTATTCTCCCGAAGTCAACTTGTTTGAAATGATAGACGAAATGGCAACCGGGAACGGGGGGAGGGCGTTGACGTTGCTACATCAGGCAGTGGAGGACGAGGAAAATGACCCGTTTATATTTTGGGGGAGGTTGACCCGTCAGTTCCGCTTGATATTGCTGGTCAAGGAACAAGATGAGTTAGGCACTCCGTCAGGTGCTATCGCCACCGAGCTAAAGATAGCGGAGTTCATCGTCAATAAGGCGCTCAAACCTGCCCGCCTGTTTTCAATGGAGAATTTAGAAACCATCTACGCCAAGTGTTTGGAGTATGACCAAGAGGTCAAAGTGGGCAAGATGAAGATGCTGGTGGCACTACAATTATTGGTGGCGGGAACCACGCGCACCGAAGGCTATTCCGCCAAAGGGGTTGGCTCTCCCAGATGAGTCACCAATAGCTGGCGCAACTGGGCATAATCGGCGTGGGTGCGGTTGGTGAAAGCAACGGCACCTTTGCCCCCGCTCCCCACGAAGAAGCCCAAGATGCGATACTGCATCGGCAGAGAGGGCACAACCAGCATCACCCCTTCCGCCGCGCGATAATGCCTGCGCCCGACCAAGTGCCGGCGGTTCACCTCCTGATCGGGTTGGGGCAGGAGGGGGTAAACCTGGAATTCGCTCACCTGTTCCCATGCGATTGGGTGCGGGCGCCACACTTGGGGGAGCAAGGTGATCCCGTCAGCGGTGATCTGTACAGGGGGCGTGGCAGTGGTGAGCAGCAAAACGGTTGGCGCAAGCAACAGGGTGGTCAACGCGGTGATGAACATCAGTCCCCCGTGTGCAATCAAGACCGCAAGCATCATTTGTAGCGGCGCGGACAGGAGCATCACCCACCACACCAACAGGGCACCCCTCTGGATGAACCCATTCAAACGCGGTTGGGGATGTTCAAAGGTCATGACGATCCTTTCCTGTTTAGAGCGCGGCATACAAAATAGGATACCATCCTGATTTGGTCAAATGAGAGCTGGCATTCATGGACAAGATGACGCGCTGAGTTAACCCAGTTTGTGTAACTGCGGTTGGAGGGGGCGAAAACACGCCATGCCACTCCGCGCGGATTTTTCTGTCGCAGACAACACAGCAGGGAAAACGAGATTGCCAACGAAGGATGCAACTTTGCATAAAATGTGTTATGGTAATGAGGGAATAGGTTATCGTCTTTTGAGGTCCTTGACATCTTATGCTCATCCCCAATCTAATTTTGCTCGGTGGTTTAGCCCTTGCCGCTTATCGCGTGCGTTTTCGTCGGCATCAAAAATTAGCAGTCATGTTGACGCAACCCAATCATGCCAGCGTGGTTGAGGAAAACAAGTACCTACGCCTTAACCAACCGCGCTACGGACTGCCCGGCAACTTAACCGTGTCGTCCATTTCAATGGCAACCTCTCTCTTGCCCGCCTTGCTAGTCAATCCAAGCACGTTATGGGGTGTGGTAGGGTTAACCGTGTACGGTTCTGTGGTGATGTTTGAAGACGCGATCGACTCGATGATGGACAATCAACCCCATTACGGAGCCATCATTGGCACGTCGTTGGTGTTGCTTACTTTACCGCTCAACCTCTTCTTGACCGCCTCTACCATCCAGTGGTTGTATATGATGAACAAGTGGGCGAATGTATTCACCTATGAGCAGGTGGAAGCGTTCATGAAAAACCCCGAAGGCTATGCTCCGTTCGGGATCAAACGCAAACGCGCCAACGACGATGACGAATTGCCACAAGTGATCCACCTAGACAGTAGCCACCTGTGGGATGTCCCTCCTGCTCAAGGTTGATGGTTAGGGTGGGCTTCGGTGGTCTTGAGCGAGGTATCGACCTCGTTAGCAACTTGCTTGACCTCTGTGATGGAAGCCTTTAGCCCATCTTGTAACTCTTTGCTTGCCTCGGCAAACGGATCCAGCGCGGGACTCATGACTTGCTTGCCGAATTGTTGGGCGGTTTGGCGAAGGCTATGGCGCGTGGGCAACTCTTGGGGCAATTGCACCTCGATGCCGGCTTCATCCAATTCACTCTGAAGCACCTTGACTGTTTGTTGCCAAACCTGTTGCATCTTTGCGCTCCACTTGCCGAGGGTGTATGCCCATTGCACAATCCGCTTAGGACCCGCCACAATGAGCATAATCACGAAAACCAAAAATAGTTCCCACCCCCCAACACCAAATAGATTCATTCGTTATTGGCTTCCTTGGTTTTGTCTTGACCTTCCCGTAAGCCCATGCGGAAGTTGCTAATCGCACTTCCCAACTCACGACCAATGCCAGAGATGCGCCCTGCACCAAATAACACGACCACAATCAACAACACGATGAAAAGTTCTAGCGGACCGAAACTCATCAATAACATCCTTGTGAAAAACTCATGCCTATGCCATGAGTATAACGCAAATGCGAGATTTTGGGCATAGTATTTTTAATTTAAGTTGTCAATCAGGCTCAGTAGCCAAAAATAGGCGCGTTGCATTATAATTTTGGTTCATCAGGTTAAGCGTGTACGCAGCATTGAAGGATGTCACTATGCCAGAATTAGCCCAAAGGGTGCGCGGTTTCGGAACAACTATTTTCACCGTCATCAACGAATTGGCACGCGATTACAACGCCATCAATTTGGGGCAGGGCGCACCGAATTATGATGCCCCTGCTGAATTGGTGGCAACCATGACGCAAGCTGCCCAAGCGGGCAAGTACAATCAGTATGCTCCCAGTCAAGGGGTGCCCCAACTGCGCGAGGCGTTAGCGAGCCATCTTCACCGCTTCTATGGGATAGAGGTTGACCTCAACGGGGGGCTAGTGGTGACGTGTGGGGCAAGCGCGGGCATCTTCGCCTCGATCTTTGGGAGCATTGATCCCGGCGATGAGGTGATCTTGCTAGAGCCGTTCTTCGATATTTACCTGCCCATCATCACCACCGCCGGTGGGATTCCGCGCTTCGTCCCCCTTGAACCCCCGAACTGGACGCTCAATGCCGAACGCTTGCGCGAGGCGTTCAATGAGAAAACCCGCGCCATCATCGTCAACAGCCCCAACAACCCCACCGGGCGCGTGTTCACTCATGAGGAGCTGATGCTCATTGCCGAGTTGTGCATCGAACATGATGTCATTTGTATCTCCGATGAGGCGTATGACCATCTGGTCTTTGAGGGGCATCAACACATTCCAATGGCAACCTTGCCCAACATGTGGGAGCGCACGCTCACGGTTGGAACGGCAGCGAAGACTTTCAGCGTGACGGGTTGGAAAATTGGGTGGGTCTTTGGCGACCCGCACTTGATGACTGGCGCATGGCGCGCCCATCAGATCAGTTCATTTGCCATTCACCACCCGGCACAGTTTGGCGTGGCGCACGGGCTACAACTGGATGACCGCTACTTCACCGAGTTGATCTCCTTCTATGACCAAAAACGCCAACGCTTGACGCGCGGGTTGGATGCCATCGGGATGCCCTACTTCATGCCCGAAGGCGCGTTCTATGTCATGGCAGATTTCTCGCGCTTTCATGTGGGGAATTCAGAGGCGTTCGCCAAGTATCTCATTCAAGAAGTCGGGGTTGCCACCATTCCACCGACCTCCTTCTACAGTGAGGCACACCAAGACGTTGCCCGCCAATATGTGCGCTTCGCCTTTTGCAAGACCGATGAGGTGTTAGATGCCGCAGTAGAACGCCTGCAGAAGTTGCGCCCCCTAGAATAGTGCCCTCGATGATTCCAATCCTCACGCCGTCACCACCCGCGCTAGGATTGGAATGATGTCCTGCGGACAGCGCGACAACCCCGTGAATAAATCTTCCACCCACGCCGCTTCCTTTTTCTGGGCAAACGCCTCATTGAGAATCTTCAACGTGACCTCCTTAA
>CAIRDJ010000030.1 GCA_903877335.1 uncultured Chloroflexota bacterium
ACTGATTCCGTTTTGGATGCTGTGTAGCTTGCCAGTGTGGGCGTGGCTCTTACAACCGCGCATGACATTTTGGCGGATGCTAACAGCGTTGGGGACGGGAGGGATGTTGGTTTACTCGCTATGGATTCAATTCAACGGTGTTAGTTACTGGTGGGGAGTGTATTCCCAATTGCTCCCAGCAGAGGCGCAGGGTTTCACCGAGTGGTACGGGGGATTAAACCGGTGGGAGTATCTTCGATGGAATCTCCTGCCGACACAATGGGGAATCCGTCCTTTTGATTTCATCTGGATACGCAACGAGAGTTTGGCTTGGGCAGGGGTGTTTGCTGGACTAGCGTTGTCCAGCTTGGCGTGTTTAGCATGGATACACCGCCTGCCTGTGCGGTCACAACGCACGCTTGCCACCTTGCATGTTTTGGGCTTATTGGTGGGCGTTGGATGGGGGATGGTGGCTGTCCGCCATGACCCCGCCTATTTAGGGTTTAGCGATGGGTTACATCGCTTGGTCGATGCCGTCAATCAGCACCTTGACGCTGGGGATACCCTGCTTATTGCCAACCCAGGCTACGAGAAATTCACCATGAATTACGGAAAGTTCAAGCCAGATGTGCGCGTGATTGGCTTGCCGCTTCATCCAGGTGAACAACCCAGCCCCGATCAGTACCCACTTGTGCAAGGTGAAAACCCCCTCACCTTGATGCAACGTCCCACTGTGCAACTCATTGATACGGTCGCCCGTCGTAACGGACGACTATGGGTACTTTATGACAACAGTCAATTCATTCCCTGGTCAATCCGTCCTGTTGAACGCTACATGACACAATATTATTTTCCCGTTCAAGAGCAGGTGTTGTCGGGTGAAGATGGCTTGGTTGTCCGCCTGGTGGAATATCATACTGCGGTTTCACATGCTCCTTTTGCCATGCAACCTGCGCAAGAGTCGCTCTCTGTCTGCTTTGCCGAACAACTGTGCTTGAAGGGACTCACGCTTTCGGGTGGAAAGCGTTTTGACGAGGGCGAGGTCATACCCATTGCCACCGAGTGGTATGCGTTGGGTGAAGTCCCAACCGATTATGTTATTGCGCTGTTCTTGGCGGATGCCAACAATCAAGTGGTGGCTCAGGCGCAAGATAGCCAACCCGTGGCAGGATTTTACCCAACCAGCCAATGGCAACCGTTTGCGCCGGTTTGGGATCACCGCGCGATTCGCTTGCCGAATGCCTTGCCCGCTGGCGAGTATCACTTGCTGGTCGCGGTTTATCACTTTGATTCAAGCGGACAGTTGATAAGATTGCCCGTAGACGCCGCTTCTAGCCTAGAATCAGGAACGATCGCCTCCCTTCCGATAAACATACTTGTAGAAAAGTAAGATCACCAATCCTTAACTTGTTTGCCCTCGACAAGTTATCTGTTCTTGGTCAAACTCAGCACGATCATGAAAAGGGATGAACCATTCTATGTCTTCTGAATTTGTCGTTGCGTCGTCATTTGTTTCTGACCGGCGCACACCGCTTCGTTATGTCTGGTCACATATCCGCAGGCATCCTCTCTTAATTGTGGGGTTGCTCGTTGGCGCAACGTCCAACGCTTTCTTCGCAGCATTCCTGTTCTTTTTAGTTGGGCGTGCGTATGATGCCATGTTGCGTGCGGGTGAATTAGGGGTAGAAACCAGCCTCGCTATTGTTTTGCAAATGGCACTTGGGATAGCCTTTTCTCAAGCGGTGCGTTCAGTGTTGCAGTTCACGCGCAATTTCTCCTCCGAGTTGTATGGACAACGGATTGAGCGTGACGCCCGCCAAGAACTTTACCAAGACCTACTAGGCAAGAGCATGACCTTTCATGATCGCCAACCTCTTGGTGAATTATTGGCGCGGGTTACAAATGATGTGCGCGAGTTGAACTTGATGATGAATCCGGGCATTAACCTCATTGTTGGCTCGGGAATCTTCTTGGTTATGCCAGCTATCTATTCCGCTTTCTTGCACCCCCTTTTGACTATCGTTCCCGTGTTGTTCATCGTGTCGTATGTCTATGCCCAAATTCGCTATGTTCGCGCGTTGCGGGGGACGGCGCGTCGTGTGCGTAGTAGCTTTGGTCAGTTAAATTCACACCTGGCTGAATCCTTAGAAGGGATTGAGATTGTAAAAGGTAACTCACAAGAGCGGCGCGAATATGAACGCTTTGAGCAGAATGTTGCAGCGGTCTATCAGCGCAATGTTGAGCAAGCAGACCTTGAAGCGGTTTACATCCCGTTCTTGTTGTTGGGTGTTGCCACAGTATCGGGCTTAGCCCATGTGACCTATCTTGTCATTCACGACGTGGTTCCCATCAGCGCGGTTGTCACCTATATGGGGTACTTCGCTCTGTTCGGGTTTCCGGTCTTTGTATCCCAATTTTCTTTCGCCCAGCTTGCCTTAGGCTTTGCCAGCGCAAACCGCGTCTTGAGCATCCTAAACGAGAAGACCGATCTTGACCAGAATATCGACGGGGTAAAGCAACCTGTGAGGGGCAAGATTGAGTTTCAAAGGGTGAGTTTCGGTTACAACGAGGATGCCAACGTTGTCAACGAGGTTAGCTTTGGTGTTTTGCCGGGGCAAACAGTGGCGATCGTGGGGCAAACCGGTGCGGGGAAAACCACCTTAACCAAGCTGGTTAACCGCATTTACGATGTGCAACATGGGCAGGTCTTGATCGACGACGTCAACGTGAAGGATTGGAATCTTGAATCCTTGCGCTCGCAAATCAGCATCATTGAACAGGACATCTTCCTATTTAGTCGATCCGTTGCGCAGAACATAGCCTTTAGTCGAGAAACCTATACCCGCGAAGAAGTGATCCAGGCGGCAAAATTTGCACAAGCGCACGACTTCATCATGGAGTTACCAGAGGGCTATGATACGGTAATCGGACAGCGGGGTATCACCCTAAGCGGTGGGCAACGTCAACGGATTGCCATTGCCCGCGCGTTCTTGTCGAATCCACGCATTCTGATTTTAGATGACAGCACCAGCGCGATTGACAGCGCGACGGAAGATAAAATCCAACAGGCAATTTGGGCAGTCGCAAAAGGGCGCACAACCTTGTTAATTACTCACCGCTTGTCACAAATTCGCTGGGCAGACCACATCGTCGTCGTCAAGAAGGGGCGTGTGGTGGCACAAGGAACACATGAGCAACTCCTGCAGGATTCCCAAGTCTATCGAAACATTTTTGCCCACTACGAAAACTAGGTAAACAAACGATGGCAACAATCTTTAGAGGTTTAGAGGAAGACAACTATGATCGCCAATATACCGATGGGCAACTGTACCGGCGCATTGCTGGTTATTTTGCTAGACGTAGTGGCAAGTTTCTTTCTTTTGTAGGGCTGGCATTGTTATCTTCATTTCTGTTGGGGATTGAACCCATCCTCATTTCAGAGGTGGTGCGCGTGCTTGAAAACAGAACCATCTTATCCCCAGTCTATTTGATCTTGGGCATCCTCACGATGAACATCCTTATTGAATATGGTGCGAACTGGCTTCGTCGTCGCTTGGCGGGGCGTACTATCAGCGGGGTGGTGGTTGATATGCGTAAAGAGGCTTTCCAAGCCGCCATTTATCGAGACTTGGCATTCTACGACAAAAACAAAACAGGCAAGATTCTCAGTCGTATCTCGAATGATACCCAAGAATTTGGCACGATCGTCTTAATCTCTAGCGATATTATCAGTCAAATCATTTCGGTGATGATCTTGTTGGTGGTCTTGTTCCGCCGTGATGTCACCCTAACGTTATGGTTATTGGGGACGATCCCTCTTCTGGTCGGGTTATCCATGGTCTTTCGCCACTGGGCAAAAATCACCACGCGCAATGGTTCGCGCGCGTTAGGCTTAGTGAACGATAACATTCAAGAGAGCGTTGCTGGCATCGCCGTAGCCAAGAACTTTCGCAAAGAAAAGATGATCTATGACGAATTCCTGAAGGTAAATAACACCTCCTACCGCGTGAACGTGGTGCGAGGTGGGGTGCTTTCGCTAGTCTTCCCGAGCTTGAATGTGATGGCAGGATTGGTGATTGCCTTGATTGTCTATCTAGGGGCAAATCGTGTCTTTGCGCAGCAGATCAATGTTTCAACCTGGTTCTTGTTTGTGTTGGCGGTCGATCGCTTTTTCTTCCCCGCCATCACCCTTTCATCATTCATCAGCCAAATTCAACAGGGGCTAAGTTCCGTTGAGCGCGTCTTTTCACTGATTGATTATCAGAATGAGGTGCAACAAATTGCGAAACAACCCATTACCCGGCGCCTAGAAGGCAAGATCGAGTTTAAGCAGGTTGGATTTGGCTACACCCCTGAACATCCAGTCTTTCAAGATTTCTCCTTGACGATTGCTCCTAAGGAAAAACTAGCCATTGTAGGACACACTGGGTCAGGAAAGAGTAGCCTTGCCAAATTGGTGACGCGCTTCTATGAATTTCAGTCAGGGCAATTGCTCATTGATGGGGTGGATATTCGCTCATTAGATGTAAGTGCCTATCGCCAGCAACTTGGGATTGTATCTCAAACCCCATTCTTGTTCAGCGGAAGCATTCGAGACAATATCCGCTATAGTAAACCGAATATCACCGATGAGGAGATGATGCAATTGGCAATGAAGATCGGTAACGGAGAGTGGCTAGATGCGTTGCCCAATGGTTTGGATACGGATGTTGGGGAGCGCGGTGCCCGCTTAAGTTTGGGGCAACGTCAGTTAGTCAGCTTGATGCGCGTTCTCTTGCAAAAACCTGCCATCTTCATTTTGGATGAAGCAACCGCCAGTGTTGATCCCTTTACAGAATCTCAAATTAAAGAAGCACTCGACCTGATCCTAAAACAGTCCACCTCTATTTTGATAGCCCATCGTCTAAGTACCGTGAAGAGTGCAGACCGTATCCTTGTTTTAGATCATGGGCAAATCATTGAGCAAGGCAACCACGAAAGTCTCATGGCAAAAGGAGGACATTACTCCGAGTTGTATAACACTTACTTCCGCCATCAGTCGTTAAGTTATGTGGAAGCCTCTAAACAACAATTCGCCTTGACGAGCGAAGCATGAGGCGTTTTCCGTGTATGAATTGTTGAAACGTCATCAACTGCTTTGGACAATTTGCGTGAGCTATCTCGCGCTGGGTGGCATCTATTTGGTTGCCACCCCCTTGTTTGAAGCAAGTGATGAGCTGTGGCACATGGGCATGGTGAACCATCTCGCCGACCATCACGCTTTGCCTGTACAAGACCCCAACCTTCCTACGGATTACGAGCAGGAAGGAAGCCAACCTCCTCTGTACTATTGGCTATCTGCTCAACTGGTTCGCGCGCTAGATCGCTCTGATTTTCACGCTGTCACCCAACCCAATCCGCATGTGATGGCGGGTATTCCGTTGGCAACGCACAACAAGAACTTGGTGCTACATCCTGAACGCCCCCCCGCGCTCAAAGGGAGTATATTGGCAGGATACATCCTGCGTGGGGTGAGTTTGTTGTTAGGACTGGTGACATTAGTCGGCACGTTCCAAAGCGCAAAACTCGTTCTGCAAAGCGAAAAGTGGGCAGCGATAGCGACAGCGTGGGTGGCGTTTAACCCGATGTTCTTGTTCATCTCCGCCTCTGTGAATAATGATAATCTGGTGATTGCCCTGAACAGCTTGGTGATTTGGTTATTGTTGCGGATGATTGAGCGGGGGTATGAACCTGTCACTTTTTGGGTTTTGCCCATTCTGGTTGCGTTGGCATCTTTGAGTAAACTGAGTGGGAATATCCCCGTCCCTGTCATCGCGTTGGTTGCTTTGGTGTTGTCTTGGCGAACGAAACGCTGGGGCGCGTTCTTCCGTTTAGGGTTCACCCTATTGGGCGTGTGGTTGGTGGTTAGTGGGTGGTGGTATGGGCGCAACCTTGCCCTGTATGGGGAACTTTTCGGCACGCGCATGATGGCGCAAGTAGCTGGCGAGCGTCTTGAGCCATTCACTTTGATGACCCTCTGGCAAGAATTTGAGGGCTTCCGTATTGCCTATTGGGGATTATTCGGCGCGGTCAACATCCTCACATGGAACGGCTTTTATCGGTTGATGGATGGCTTTGTGTTGGTTGCATGTGTTGGGCTTGTCATAACAATCATCCGCGACAAGACCCTACCCCTTAAGATCATGAGCCTCATGGCAATCTTTGCGCTAGCCTCTGCCAGCTTGATAGGGTGGACATCCATCACCTATGCCTCGCAAGGACGGTTGCTCTTTCCGATTGTGGCGGCTACCTCCCCGTTACTGGTGCTGGGTTTGCGCTCATGGGTGGGGAAGTTGGGGCGCATCTTTGCGTTAAGTTCAAGCGCATTGCTGATGGGCACAGCAATTCTCTCCCCGTTCATGGCGATTATTCCAGC
>CAIRDJ010000031.1 GCA_903877335.1 uncultured Chloroflexota bacterium
GAATAGGGACGGGATGGGCGGTCAGAGGATTCACCACGACGTTCTGAATAGGGACGGGATGGGCGGTCGGACGATTCACCACGACGTTCTGAATACGGACGGGATGGGCGGTCGGATGATTCACCACGACGCTCGGAATACGGACGGGATGAACGGTCGGACGATTCACCACGACGTTCTGAATAGGGACGGGATGGGCGGTCGGATGATTCACCACGGCGTTCCGAGTAGGGACGGGATGGGCGGTCAGATGATTCGCCACCACGTTCCTGAGATGATGCGTCTTCCTCATCCTTGCGTGGGGTGGATTTCATGATGGGTTTGCGTCCTATCATCGGGGCGATTCTGCCTTGTGACGGGACAAAACGAGCGCGTGGGGTGGAAGGGCGATTCCTGTTTGCCTCGCTGATCTTACTGCGAAGCAACTTGTAATCCTCTGACGGCAGTTGTAACAGCTCAACTTCTTTCTCAGTCAACGTGCGATGTTCGCCAGGATGTAAGTTCCCCAGTTCCAAGCGTCCCATGTGCGTGCGCTTCAACTGGTGGACGGGGTATCCTAATGCGCTGGCAATACGACGAATCTGACGGTTCTTGCCCTCGATCATCACGATCTCAAGCGTGGTCATGTCGCGGTCGCCACGCTTCACGCGCACGAGACAGGGCGCGGTCATGCCGTCTTCAAGCTCAATACCATTTTCCCAGCGATCTAAAACTTCACGCGGGGGAAGCCCATATACCTGTACGGAATAGGTGCGCGTGTGGCGAAATTTGGGATGGGTGAGTTTATTGGTGAGTTCCCCATCATTGGTCATGACCACCAACCCGGTGCTTTCAGCGTCGAGCCGTCCGATAGTGAAGAGATGCCCTTCCACCGGAATGAGCTCCCGAATGGTCAAGCGGTCGTCTTTGGGGTGCCCTTGATTGGTCGAGACCACATTAAGTTGTTTGTTGATGGCGATATAGATTTTATTTTGCGAGATGTGCAAACGTTGTCCGTCCACCTCAATGATATCGCGCGACGGATCAGCTTTATCTCCAAGTTTAATGGTTTTGCCGTTCACGGTGACGCGCCCTTGTTCAATGAGTGACTCATTGGAGCGGCGCGAGCCGATATTCGCCTGTGCCATTAACTTCTGCACACGTTCTTCCACAGTGGTATTGTCCTGAATGTTTATCGTGAATTGACTATGTTGCTGATTATAGCAGACTATTGCGTGGGGAGATGCCCCCCACTTTGGGAGGGCATCAATTTGTTAGAGGTTGTTGAGGTGGTTGTCGTGTACTTCTAAAATTCGTTCATCACGAGAGAAGTAGATCACGGTATAGATCAACAACGCGAGCATCATTGCAATGATCGTGCTGGAAGGAGCAAGTTGTGCAATGGAGGCTACTTGGTCAATGGTGATGAGGATAACTGCCATCACCCCAACTTCGAGCAACTTTTGACGATTCAACATCGTTAATCCTCAGTTATGTAGTTAACATTGGCTTAATATTACGCCTGTTTTTTCAACTTGTCAAGAGGGTTGGTCGCTTATTTTTCAGATTCCTTGAGCTGAATTTGGGTTAAATGTTCATACACCGTGATGATCGCGCTGTTGTCTAGTTCAGCATGACCCAACTGTAACATCGCGGTATAGAGTTGTTGCACCAACGCAGTTAATGGAAGGGGAACACCGTAGGTTTTGCCAGTATCTAGTACAATTCCCAAGTCCTTCTGTTGCATGTATGCCTTAAAACCTGGCGCGCGGTTGCCACTGAATAGACGCGGTGGCTTGACATCCAACGCCCACATTTGCGCCGCCCCACTTTGAATGGCGGACACCATCCGCTCTGGGTCTACCCCGGCTTTTTGGGCAGTGATGAGGGCTTCGGCAAGGGCGGTCATCTGTGCCCCCACGATAATCTGATTGCAAACCTTTGCAATTTGCCCCGCGCCGCTTTCTCCCACCCAAACATATTTCTTGCCGATTGCGGCAAATAAAGGCATCGCCCGTTCAAACGATGCTTCTGCCCCACCAACCATGATGGTAAGCGTGGCGTTACGCGCCCCAATATCCCCGCCGCTCACTGGCGCATCTAACGCAGAAACCCCCACGCTTGCTAACTTGTCTGCAATGAGGCGTGCCGTCTCGGGCTTGATGGTGCTGTTGTCAATGAAGAGCAAGCCCTCATGTGCCCCTGCTAAAATGCCCCTGTGAGGGTCGAGTGCCACCTGCTCCACATCAGGGGAGTCCGGCAGGTTGGTGAAAATAATGTCTACTTGCTGTGCCACTTCTTTAGGGGAGTAGGCGGCGGTTGCGCCTTCGTTCACCAACTGATTGACAATCGCTTGACTGCGGTTGTGCACCACCAAGGGGAAACCCGCCTTCATCAGGTTGCGGGCAATTGCCGCGCCCATGATGCCCAACCCAATATAGCCTACACGTTCCATCGTTAGCTATTCCTTTCGATAACTTTCAGGTTCAATCTCAATTAGCACATTAATCAAGATAATGATAGACTTTATCTGAAGTTTTTCGTTGCAACCACCGGATGCGAATCATGGTTTATCGTATTTTGATAATTGAAAATGATCCTGATGTGGCGCGCTCGCTCCAGTTAGAACTCAAACTCAACAACTATGAAGTAATTCTAGCGGATGAAAGCTCCAAAGGGATTCAACGCTTTCAAGAAAGCGCCCCAAATTTAGTCGTATTGGACTTATCCCTGCCCAACAGGGATGGGTTGATCGTTTGCCAACGCATCCGTGAATTGTCCGATGTTCCTATCTTGATGATGACTGCGCAAGAAGTGACCGAGCACGAAATTGCCGAGGGCTTGAACGTGGGCGCGGATGAGTTCATGCGCAAACCCTTGCCCGCTATTGAGTTTCAAGCACGTGTACGCGCCTTGTTGCGCCGCTCCAGACTAATTGATCTTGCTAAGCCACAACCGTTGCGCTATGAAGACGACTACTTGGAGGTGGACTTAACCTCCCGTCGTGTTTTGAAACATGGGGAAGAAGTTCGCTTAACCCCAACAGAGTTCAAATTGTTGGCAACCTTCATTCGCCATCCTGGAGTGGTGTTGACGTTCCAACATTTGCTTGAACAGGTGTGGGGCTTTGAATACACCACGGAACACCACTACCCACGCATTTATGTTTCTCATCTGCGTCGGAAAATTGAACCCGATCCCAAGCATCCCACGTACATCCAGAATGAGTATGGGGTTGGGTATCGCTTCGTTGATGCTGAACCGCGCCCTGACTAACCTTCGTTCCAAAATGGACACGAGTTCGATGCTCATGTTGGTGAGCGTGCCCGCCCACGACGATTAGAGCTTGCCCTTCGTGCCTTTCAAGCCACGTTGTGCGGTTAACTCAACGAGACTGGTTTGGTAATTATAGGTGTTCCCCCGTTTAATCCGATTGACAGATTCCGCAATTTTTAACAGTTCTTCTACCACCTGACGGGCGGTTAGCCCCTCTGCTTGCCACAGATAAAATGAGAGAGAGCCGGGCAACGTGTTTATCTCATTCAAGTAAAACTCCCCAGTCTTCTCATTGAGCAAGAAGTCTAAGCGGGCAATCCCACTTCCATGAATCGCTTGGAAAGCCGTCACCGCTGCCCCCTGAATGGCTTCGGTTAATTCTGCGGAGATGGGCGCGGGGATGATGCGTTCTGCGCCTTTCATGCCTCCCCCACCTTGCAAGTATTTTTCCTCATAGGTGAGAAATTCATCGTAGGAGATGGGGCGTTCTAAAACGGATGGGCGGACATGGTATCCATGTCCCATCACTGCACAGTTGATCTCGATGCAGTCTTGGGCAGCAACCTCCACCAACACTTGACTATCAAAATTGAGAGCCATCGTTAAAGAACTGCGAAGCGATTTTTCATCGGTTGCTTTGCTGATCCCGATGCTACTACCGAGTGTGGCGGGCTTAACGAAAACGGGTAAACCCAGATGTTGGATGACCTGTTGTAAAACGCGATTGTCATCTTGATCCCATTCGTCACGGGTGAAACTGACTCCATCCAAAACGGGGATTTGATATTGACGACAGACGACCTTGCTCATGATTTTGTTGTTGGCAATGGCGGAAGCAACCACCCCACACCCGACATAAGGAATATCTGCCAGCTCAAATAACCCTTGTAATGTGCCGTCTTCGCCATGTGAACCGTGAATGGCAGGGAAGACATAATCTAGGCGTAGCGTGCGACTTTTGCTGAATAGTCCCGCGCTGGGGTTGATGATGATGCCGTGATCTTTGGTGCTGGGGGAAAGGATCACTTCTTGTACACCCATCAAATCGGTGAGGTTGAGGGTGTAATTCTTTAAGTCCATCAACGGCACCCCCGTAAACCACTTGCCATCTCGATCAATATAAAGAGGGACAACATCATAGCGGTTATAATCAAACGCCCGCATTATTTGATGACCCGTCACGATGGATACATCATGCTCAACACTGCGTCCACCAAAGACGACACCTACTGTGGTTTTACGATTCGCACTCATGAAAAACTCCTGTTTGGGTTGGAAAAATTAATAAGTATCCGGCAGATCGTTCAAAAACAGAACCGTATCACCAGAAACAAGATGGGTTCGATACCACTCAATCGCATTGGTTAGGGTTTCAACTTGGATGATCCGCTCGCGTTCAAAGTTCCCACTGAGCAATCCGTCGTAGATAGGCTTGGTCTGCTCAATCCCCACCAGTATAACATCAGTCACATACTCTACCGCATACTCGCCCAGTTTGAAGTTCTCGCTCGTTTGAAGCTCGCCTAGCTCAATCATGCCGGGTGTAATCAATAAGCGTCGTCCGCCCTCATGCAACCCCAACACGCGGATCGCACTACGCGCCCCAACGGGGTTGGCACTGTAGGCATCGTTGATGATCGTGATGCCATTCGGGGTGACTTGTTTCACCAAGCGACTTTCTGACGGTTGAATGGCGCGGACACGACGCGCAATTTCCTTGAGGGTAATCCCTTCATGCAGGGCAAGGGCACTTGCCAACAGCAGATTGGTGATGTTGTGAGTGCCCAGCAACTGGGTTTCAAAGCGGATGGTCTCTTCTGTCGCTCGGTCAGTGACATCGAAAGCCAAACCGTCTGCGCTTTCCACCATATTGGTGGCGATGAGGCGTGCCGCAGGATGCCCCGTCAAGCTCACGCCTAAACGAGTGGCGGGGTGGGGGCGTTCATACATTGCTACCAGATAAGGATTGTCCAAGTTAAACAGGGCGACCCCATCCGCAGGCAACGCCTTGACCAACTCATATTTTGCCCGTGCCGTGTTCTCTAAGGACTTGAAGCGTTCCAAGTGTTGAGGTCCGATCTCGGTTAAGATGCTGATTTGAGGGTGGGTGAGCTGGCAAATCTGGGCGATTTCGCCGGGTACATACGCGCCCATCTCACAGATGAAATATTCGGCATCATCATTCATGCGCGTGTTGATGGCTAAACACACGCCCATGAGGGTATTCCAACTTTTGGGGGTGGCAAAGGCGCGGTAGCGTGCATTCAAGATTTGCTCAAGGTATTGTTTGGTGCTGGTTTTGCCATAGCTCCCAGTGATGCCGATCACTTTCGCCCCAACGGTTCGCAAGCGACGGCGTGCCTGATGGCGGAAACGTTGACGGATGCCCTCTTCAACAGGGAACATTGCCCAATTCGCCAGCACCAACCAATCAGGAGCCATCCACCACACCAACCAACCTACTCCGCCTAAAGCAATCAAGTGCCAATCGGTGAGCGGTTGACTGATCGTCCATGCCACCATTGCCACTAACGGGAGCAACGCCAACACAAACCCACTCGCCAAAAGGCGTGTGGCGCGGTCGGTACGCTTGAACCCCTTTTTGACCTCTGCCAGTTGGTATGGGTAAATGACCACCACAGCACTGATGACCAAAATGATGCCTGTCACCCAGATGGTATCACCGATGAAAGTCGCGACGATGCCACCCACAAACAGGGCAAGCGTGGCGCGTGTGGGAAGCCAGCGTGCCGTCTTGCTGAACACCCAACGCAGGTAACGCAGGGGCATATACTCTTCAATTTGAAAGAAGCGTATGTGTTGAAAAATCCGAACACACGCCCCAACCCACCATACGAGGGCAATGACAATGAGAAGCCAGTTAGTCATGTTTGTAAAAGTAGTCCACAATTCGCGTAACATCCAGCAATCTATCGAGGTAGCTGTAATGACCAGCACCCTCTAGCGTGACTAACCCTGCATTAGGGATGGTCGCTTCTAGTTTTTTCGCCTGCCAAAGGGGGGTATCTTGGTCGGCGGTTCCCCAGACCAACAAGGTTGGTTGGCGAATTTTACTCGCCAACGGGAGCAAATCCTCGTCAATGACCGCTAAAAAAGTGGCTTTCAACGCGCCCGCCTGCAAATAGTCCGCACTGCCGACGCGGTTACGGTAGGCAGTTTGCAACTGCTTCACCAGTGGATGATCGGGCAAAACGTGCTTGACCCAGCGGTAAACGCTGAGCAGAAGGTGGTTATACCATGCTTTACGTGGCTTAACCCCAGCTGCATCGCATAGAACAATCTTGCCAATGTGAATCCCGTGATTGGCACCCAGGACGATGCTGATGCGCCCCCCAAAGGAGTGCCCGAATAGATGCACACGCTCAAGGTTTTGATACGCCATGTACGCCAGAACATGTCGAGCGTAATCATGAACGGACCACGCTTGGGGAGGTAGCCCACTTTCGCCAAAGCCGGGCAAATCCAGTAAGTGGATACGATACCCCAACGGGTAGAGTTGTTGCGCCAGCGGGAGCATGAGGGGGATGTTCGCCCCCCAACCATGCAACAAGATCACATCCACCCCTTCGCCGATAACCAGGTAACGGGTGGTGATGCCCTGTAACGAGGCGGTTTGTGTTTGGTTAAGCTGGCTCATGCTGTGGGGTTCACTTCTATATCTGCGCCTAATGCGGTCAATTTGTCCAACACATTGGCGAAGGTGTAATTGAAGTATTGTGCGTTATCAATGACCGATTCTCCCTCTGCCAGCAAGGTGGCACCCAATAGCCCTAAGCCGAAACGCGGATCTGGCGCAGGGATATAGTCCGCATACAGCGAAGCCCCCCCAATCACGAGGGCGCGGTGGGGGTCTGCTAGGACGATGTTTGCCCCCATGCGCTTAAGCGTGTCCACAAACAACAAGCGATCACGGAACAAGCGTTCATGAATGAGCGTTGTCCCTTCGGCAATGCTTGCCACAAGGGTGATGATGCTCACCAAGTCAGAAGGGAAACCGGGCCATTCTGATGTTTCGATGGAAGCATC
>CAIRDJ010000032.1 GCA_903877335.1 uncultured Chloroflexota bacterium
TAGATGCCGGCAGGCAGTCTTGTTTCATTAACTCTCTAAGAATTTGCCATTCAATTACAGTCAGATCATACGCTTCTACTATCCTGCTGTAAATCTGCTGAACCGCTCTTAATTCAATTTCTAACTGAGACCAAAAATCCACGTCCTTGGGCACGCTGCTCATCACATCAATAGTCATGTTATTTGTTCCTTAAAATTTGTTTAATTGACTTCGAGTCTACTTAATTTTAAGCTAAATTACGGATAAGTAAAGATACGAAAACATTAGAATGTAATGGGAATTAGCGCAGATACACGACGTGATCAGATGGCGTTCCGAGTCGTTGCCCACTTTCAAGACTGTACATTCCCACCACAATCGAATCAACCGAATGGTCAACAGCAAACTGATATGCATCGTCGATGAACTCCCCCGCTTGCCATAGCGAAGTTGGATACTGATTTTGGTCAGGGATTTGATCTTGCTGGACGATCAGCTGTTGTTGACTGTCCAGCAGATGAACAAAAACCTTGTAGCTTTGGCTCGGTTGCCGTGTTGCGTGCCAGACCAAGCGCACTTCAAAACCCGTTTCAGAGACCTCGATGGTGTATCCATACAGATTAATCCCGTCCCCTAGAGGCACTTCGACCACCTTCTCCACGTCAGGCGCGGTAAAGTTCCGGGCGACGCCCTCTATTGTGACTGTACCAAGTGTTAGTGGAGCGGAATTAGGAAAAGCCAACGCAAGTTCATATTCACCATGCTCCATGTCGTTTGGTATGCTGGCGCGTAGCGAATCTCTCATCAACTGACCGCTGACCCAATACTCAGCAGAATGACGTGGCAACATGGCAGAACTTACCGATAAGGGAAATTGCTCGCCGTTTTGCGCAACCAGAACAAGCGAGTAATCCAGCGGAACGCGCGGGGCATCGGTGGGGCGTGCTTGCCAATATAGAACGAGGGGTAAAGATTCTGAGGGTCGCACTTGTGCGACATACGCATCCCACCCAACAAAGTTAATCCCGTTCAAGACTTCACGCTCTGCGCGGTACGCTGCGGGAAGTGCCTCTGATGGGGGAAATTGAGCGGGTTGCAAAACCTCCACTGTGCCCACTGTGCGCCACAAGGTTGCCCCCGCCCCTTCGGCATCCCGATAGAAAACAAACTCGCCGCTTGAACGCCCCACCCACCGCATCCTCACCGAATAGGTATCGGCAGGGGTGCCCAGTGGAATCTGTAACCCACGCACCGCCACCACCAAACGCTCATCGGTCTGCCATTCATTGGTACCGATGAGAAAGCCTTCTTGGTGAGCAAGAATGTTGCCCACGCGATCCACGATCTGGACGATAGGAGTTAGGTCGTGGAGATTGGGCGAGGCTTTGATGTCCCATGCTGTATCTATATCAAGCATCCCATTGGGGAAAGCAAGATCATGGTAAGTGTGGGTTAAGCGCAAGAAGTCATTGTGAATGAGTTCGTCGGTGGGGTGAAGCGTGTCGGGTAAAGTCATCTCTGACGAAACGCGAATCGCCTCGAAGATAGGTTGCCCGTCGTGGGGATCAAGCGGGACAGGCTCGCTCGCTTGGGTTATCCAGCTTGGCTTGGGGGCACTACGGGGGAAGATGGCTAACGCAGAGTAGAGGTCATCTTTCGGCAAGAAAAAAGTGTCTGCCCCAAGCCAGCGCACATTGGGCAGATTGTCAATTTGTACGGTCGGGTGATACAACTCACGTGCGGCAATGTACACGCGCTCGTCCATATGCCCAGCTAACCACTGACTGGCGAGGGCAAGATCAGCGTCGGTATCGTAGTATAAATCTTGACGTGTCGCCCACATCGCATAATCACGCGCGGTGACAGTCCCCCCCAAGACCATCCAGATCACCAAGAGCACCCTCCGCCAACGTGTGGCAAGGGGGCGCGTCAGGCGTTCCCATCCCACCGCTGCCAAGATGAAAATCAGCGGAATCATGCCGATTGACCGCATATGATTGGGTGGCAAGCCCCCTGTTGAAATCACGCTAGGGATCACCATCAAGGGAGACAGCAACAACAGGAAATAGGTGGCGCGTTGTAAATCAGGGTTGCGGGTGGACTTTGAGGGGGGTAAACGAAACAGGCGCAAGATGGCGATTAACCCCCCCACCAGCAAGAACGCCCCTTCCCACGGCATCAGGTAGGGTCTGCCCGGAGGGTTGTAGCGTAGCAATGCCTCCCCCTCCACGAAGAACATCCGCGCGTGAAGTTGCACGCTTTCCCACAAGGTCACGGCATCCTTGCCGGCGGTCACTTCCATTAACCGCCCCCAGAATACATCTGGGCGAACAAAGGCATAAACTGCCATAGGGAGTGCCACCACCCCTAACGGAAGAAAAAACGCCACTCCTTGACGGAAGCGCAACCACTTTTGTGAGGTGATGAGCCATAGGAATAAACCGGTGAGTAACAACCAAAACGGGAACAAGCGCGAGGAGTTGTAAGTATAGACCACCATCCCCCCCACCATCCCACCGATTATCAACAGGATAAACGAGCGGCGGGTGAGTGCCTTCCACAAGAGTAACAATGACCCAGTTTGTAAGAGGGGCAAGGCACTGGTGCGAAAGATCTGACGCGCCAACCACACTTGGGGGAACGATACCGCCATCATCAGCGATGCCGCTAGGGCGATTTGATGCCCTCCCCGATTGGGGAACATGCTGCGTGCCAACCGAAAGGTGAGCGCAACGGTGAGGATGCCACAGAACAAACTGGCAACCTGTAAGCCAAACCGCCCATCCTGAATCCACCACGTGAATGGAACGGCTAGGTAATAGAAAAGGACTTCACGCCCCTGATAGTTTTCTACCATGGGGAACGGGCGTGCATCGCTAAAAGCAAGGGTGCGCGTGATGATGATTTCAACCGCTTCATCAAAATGGGGACCGGGAGGATAATTTGCGATGCCCACCATTCTAAGCGCAGCACCCAGCACCATAATCAAGATCGCCAACCAAAACGTAGCGCGGGAAAGTTGCATTATGTTTATGAAGAAGTATGTTTATCGAATAAGACTTGTAAGACCAACTGCCCTAATGCAAGTTGATCGCCACTGTGCAAGCTGCGCACCTCATGCGGACGGAGTTTTTCCCCGTTGACGAACAACCCGTTGGTGCCAGCTAGGTCCGTGATGGTGACACGGCGTTGTTTGGGATCATACGCAAGGGACATGTGGAGGCTTGCGACCCCCAAATTTACGCCATCCCATTCCTCTAAGTTCACATCAGGGGCTACCCCGCTCACGCGATCAACGCACCCAAAAGTCAGCTCACGGTGCAACAACTCCCTGGCGTGCAGTTCAATTGCTTGTTCAAAGCGTGGGCTAAAGAATATTAGCTTATCCTCGACACCCAACCCCCCAGCGGGTGGAGACGGATTCATTGCCACACTCTCTCGATTTTCCGTCAAGTACGGTCGGGATGTGAATTGCGCGGCGGAAGCATCGAGCTGGACAACTGGAATCGGAGAGAAATTCACCCTTTGTTGGTGCTCTACAATCTTGACTCCATCGGCTTTGAGACCCAACCCTAGCCCGCGTCGTGAACTTGTATCGCGCAAACCAACAGCAGACTGAGAGCGGTATTCCATCAAGATGATGCTGCCAATGATGAATATTCCCCCCAATATTTGTAGCCCTTTGGGGATTTCATTCAACAGCGCAGCTGCCATGACGAATGTGAAGACGGGTTCAATCGTGTTGACAATAGCTGCGCGTGATGCGCCCAGCTTTTGCGTGCCCATCAACACACCAAATAGTGGAATCGTTGTGCTGAACAAACTCAAACCCAGTAACATCCACCAAACCGTCACAGCGTAGTTGAAGCGTGGTTCGACCACAAACAAAAGTGGGAGGACGACCATCCCCGTTCCACTAATTGCCCATGCCGTTGAGAGAGGATTGCTTGCCCGTCCGCGTTGAGCGTGCGCCGTTAAGGTGAGGAAAAACGCAACCGAAAGCGCGTTCACCAAAGACAACATCACCCCTAAGCTAGGATTTCCCCCTGTTTGCACGCCTCCATCCGCCACCAAGCTGGTGATGAGGATGCCCGTGCTCGCCAAAGCCAACGCCACCCACGCGCGCGGTGGAAGAATTTCCCCCCGAAAAATTGCCAACACACTGACCATCGATGGGAAGGTATAGAGCAACACTTCATAAACGCCCGCGCTGATGTTCTGTAGTGCGTAGAA
>CAIRDJ010000033.1 GCA_903877335.1 uncultured Chloroflexota bacterium
GATGCACTGGAGTTAAAGCGCGGAGATGTTGTTTCTCTCATCGGGAGTGGGGGCAAAACTTCTAGTTTGGTTGCCATGATGCACGAGTGCCAAGCGCGTGGGTGGCGCGTGTTGATGACGACGACCACCCGTATCGGCGTGTCTGAACTCTCCCATTTCCCAACGCATACCCATAGCGGGGCAGTTGCCAGCTATCGGGAATCGTCCAGTGTGTTTGTCTACAACCATTATGACAGTAGCAAGGTATACGGACTTGATGAGACTGAACTGATAACTGCCATCACGGATTTTCAACCTGATCTTGTCCTGATTGAAGCGGACGGTTCACGCAAGAAATCACTAAAGATTCCGTACAGTCATGAACCGGTTGTTCCAACCATTACAACGAAAGTAGTGGCGATCGTGGGGTTATCCGTGTTAGGGAAGCCTTGCATAGAATTAAACGTCTATAATCCCGATGCAATTGTTGCCACCAACACCCTCGCCCCGAATGGGCGGGTTCGTGCCAAGACGTTCGTTTCCATCCTAGCCAATGAAATCTGGGGACAAACTCCTCCCCACATCACACGTTACGCGCTCATCAATCAGGTTGTACCCAACACCCATTATAGGGGGGTGGCACGCTTTATCGCACGCTGTACCCTCCAACACAATCGACAACTTCGCCAAGTTTTGATCGGGTCTTCGTTTGACGATGACCCCGTGTATGAAGTGGTCAAGCCGATTTCAGCTGTGATACTGGCAGCCGGTCGCTCTACTCGGATGGGACAATCTAAAATCCTAATGCCGTGGCGTGATGGACAAACCCTGATCGAGCAGATCATCACCCAACTTCAACGCGCTTTGGTGGCAGAAGTCGTGGTGGTGACGGGGCGACAGGCGGAGGAAGTGGCATCACTGGCGGAACGACACGGGGCACGCTCGGTTTTCAATCCTGCTTATCACGAACACGATATGCTATCGTCGTTGAAGGTGGGGTTGAATGCGTTAGATAGATCTAGCCAAGCCTGCTTAATCTGTCTGGGCGACCAACCTCGCATTCAACAATCCACCATACGCCAAGTGCTTAACGCCTATAGTCGCTCAGATTCTCCCATTGTTGCCCCCAGCTATCAGATGCGACGCGGACATCCTCTCTTGGTGGATCGTTCGCTGTGGGAACACTTCCTTCAATCTCCAGATGATGCCGCGCCACGTGTAATAGTTGAACGCTTTGCCAGCGACATTCATTATGTCCTGGTGGATACGGATACAATCTTGCGCGATGTTGACACCCTCGATGATTACCACAATGAGCGTCAACGTGCTGGCTTAGGAGGATAATCTCTTCGATGGATCGTGAATCATTGTTGAAACAAAGCGTTGATTGCGCGGGGTGTCTGGACGTTTGCTACTAGAGCCATAAGCTGCCTCACGTAGATCATCGGCATGTTGCATGGGGGTGACAACAAGTAAAAATTCGTGCGGATTGAGGACATGCCCATCCAATCGAGAGTAAGTGTTCCCACATGCTTCATGTGGAATCGTGGCGCGGAACAATGACGTTGTTGCTGTCGTGTGTGTGTATCCCCAGAATCTCACTCCCTTGTAAATGTTGAGCTTTAGTTCATTTACTTGATGCAAAAAGACGGGGAATCATGAAAGGGGGTGATTGGGTTGGATTGAATATTGACACAGCGCGTACATCAATCAAGGTTATAGTTTTATATAGTCCTTATATTTTGCATGATTACGGTACAATTCTCATTTTGTGTTAAGTTAGCAATGAAAGCAGGTCATTCACATTGAACCATCAACAATATCATGTTACAGCCACCTACATCAAAAAACGCATTGCTCCTCTTCAACCGCAGATAGGGTTGGTGCTAGGGTCGGGCTTGGGTGGCTTTGTTGACCAATTGGAGAACCCCATCGTCATTCCATTTGCTGAGATTCCCAACTGGCTACAAACAACAGTACATGGTCATCGGGGAAGACTAATCTTGGGGCAAATCGAAGGCAGATGGATTCTGGTGCAGCAGGGACGTTCGCACTTTTATGAGGGTTATTCTGCACAAGAGATCACCTTTCCCATTCGTGTGATGCACTTTCTTGGGATTCGCACCGTTATCTTGACCAATGCAGCGGGCGGGGTGAATCCATCATACTCCGCAGGAGATATGATGGTTCTCAACGATCATCTCTATTTTGCTGGCTTGGCGGGTCATAATCCGCTCATCGGTCCCAACGATGACAGCTTGGGTCCGCGCTTTGTGGGAATGGTACAGTCCTATGACAAATCCTATCGCTTAATGGCTGAACAAGTGGCACGCGACCAACAAATTCCCCTGCATCAAGGGGTGTATGCTTGCGTGGCAGGCCCGATGTTTGAATCCCCTGCTGAGATTCGGGCACTGAGAATGCTTGGGGCAGATGCCGTGGGCATGTCCACCATACATGAGGTGTTGGTTGCACGTCACATGGGGATGCGTGTTTTGGCAATCTCGAGTATTACCAATGTGGCGATTGATTCCATTGATACACCACTTGAAACAAATCATGCTGAAGTGCTCGAAATTGGTGCTAAAATAGTTCCAAGACTAATCACCTTGCTTCGCGGTGTACTAGGAAAGATGTAGGCTATGGTGGCATTCACCGCATTCATCGAGCAGACGGCACTTGGTTGGTATTTCATCATTGCCTTTGCCCTGATGTGGGTTTGGCGAAAGTGGCGTTTGGCGCAAACTCAACTCCGTACAACTTATTATGAGTTGGAACGTGCGATCTATCGACAGAGGAGCAATGCTTGGGTGACGAGCATGGTGCTCTTGATTGAGTTCGCGCTGGTTATCTTTGGTTTTCAGCGAGTGATTGCCCCAACTTTGCGCTCGTATGCCACCGAAGAAACACAGTTGGTTCAACCTGAAGACGGGATTTATGTCACCGAAGCCCCATCCTTTCAGAGTGCTGCTCAGATTAGTGACGAGGACGTGATCTTGAATCCGACTGATCCCGCTAATGCCATCCAAATTACGCCCACTCTCACCCCTACTCCTGTTGGAACGATTTTGCCGAACATGCCTGACCCAATTGGATGTGATACAGATCAGGCGAAGCTACGCATTCCAGCCAACGGGATGGTGGTGTTTGAGCCACTGGAGGTCATTGGGCAGGCGTATGTGGATGATTTCGCTTTCTATAAGTTTGAACTCAACGGAAAGTCTACTTTCGATCAATTTGCTCCTCTGGCGGAATATTCACAACCCTCACAGGCGGAAACTTCACTCGGTCAATTCGTCCCATCACAATATGAGCCGGGGCAGTATCAATTTCGTCTGAATGTGTTTGACCTGACAGGCACTGCACGCGCGACTTGCATGGTGACGATTGTCATCAGTTTGCCCATCCCCACGCCAACCCCGTTGACGGTGCAATGATGATTAGACTAGGCTTCATCGGATTGGGGAAAGTTGGCACAACCTTGGCAATGGCGTGGCATCAAGTTGGGGTGCCAGTGGTGTCGCTTTACAGTCGCCATGAGGAGTTATCCCGTGCCAAGCAATTCAATGCGTGTTGGTGTACCGACCCTGCTCAGGTGGTGGACAAAGCCGATGTCATTTTCTTGACTGTAACGGATTCTGCCATTGCCCAAGTTACCGAACAACTAGTTGCCACTCGCGCTGACTTGACCGATAAAATCATTCTGCATTGTTCTGGCGCACACACAAGCGCGGTGCTTTGCCCATTGATGGAACTGCAGGCACAGATAGGTAGCTTGCATCCATCTTTGCCCTTTGCAGAACCATCACTTACATTGCCAAAATTAGAGGGGAGCGTGTTCGTTTTAGAAACTCCCTTCCCTGCAGTGGTGGAAGTATGCCAAACGCTATGCGGTAGATTGGGCGTCCAACTGGCGTACATAGAGGCTTCAATGAAACCACTCTATCATGTGGCGTTAGTTTATGCCAGCAACTATACGGTAACACTCTATAGCATTGCGGAACGACTGTTAGAACAGCTTGATTTCAATCAATCTGAACGATCCCAAATCTTAAAGACCTTGTTGGATGCCACCGTGCAAAATATTCTCCAACATGGTGCCACCCATGCCTTGACGGGTCCGTTGGTGCGGGGGGATGCCAATACGGTGGAGGCGCACTTAGAAATATTGCCCACACACAGTTTACACGAGTTATACCGATTGCTTGCTCTTGAGACGTTTCCACTGCTGATGAAGCGTGGGACGGATACCAGTTCTCTAGCACCTGTCCTCACGAGGAGGTCATAATATAATGGGACGCAACTCAATCCGAAGCATTCAAAAATTGAAGGACGATGGCATCCCAATTGTGATGATGACGGCGTATGATGCCACCTCTGCCCGTTTAACCGAAGCCGCCCATATTCCGATCATTTTAGTTGGGGATACCTTGGGCATGGTTGTTCAAGGGCACGCTTCCACCATCCCTGTCACCCTAGATCAAATGATTTATCATGCCAGCATTGTATCCCGTGTGACGCATACAGCGTTAATCGTGGGGGATTTACCATTCATGACCTACTCGATTCACGCTGAGCAGGCGATGGCAACTGCAACTCGCATGATGCAAGAGGGGGGAGTGGGGGCGGTTAAGTTAGAGGGTGGAGAAGCGATGGCGCCTACAATACGCCGCATTGTAGCAGCAGGTATCCCGGTGATGGCTCATATTGGGTTAACCCCACAAAGCGTGGCGACCTTCGGTGGTTTTCGGATGCAGGGGAAAGAAGAGCATTCGGCACGTCAATTGATTACGGATGCGCTTGCAGTACAGGATGCTGGGGCTTTTGCAGTGGTGCTAGAACTGCTTCCTAGCGAATTGACCCGTATCATCACCAGCAAGCTCCACATTCCTACCATTGGCATTGGAGCGGGGGTTCATGCCGATGGTCAAGTTCAAGTCTTTCATGATGTCTTGGGCTTGTTTGAGGAATTTATTCCCAAACATACCAAACGCTATGCTCAAATTGGGAACCTCATCGTACAGGCACTTTCACAATATGGGGCAGAAGTGCGTGACAGACAGTTCCCCACCGACCTGCACGGTGTAAACATGAACGCGGACTTGGTCGAAAAATTATTGGCAGATGATGGCAATGAGACGGATTGATGACCTTTCGTCTTTGAAGTGGCAGCGTAAAAACTGGGTTGGGCGCGTTGGCTTTGTCCCCACGATGGGGGCACTCCATGCCGGTCACTTGGAACTTGTGCACGTAGCCCGTTCTATGACGGATCATGTGGTGGTTTCTATCTTTGTGAATCCCACTCAATTCAATGATCCCAAGGATCTTGCTAAATACCCACGCACCCTTGAACAAGACTTGGCATTGCTAGAGTCTTATCAAGTTGACACCGTCTTGTTGCCCTCTTCAGACTGGATGTATCCGCAGGGTTTTCAAACTTGGGTGGAGGTGCTGGAGGTGCCACGTGCGTATGAGGGGGCGCATCGTCCCGGTCATTTTCGTGGTGTGACCACTGTTGTGGCGAAGTTGCTCAACCTTGTGCAAGCAGATGCAATGTTCTTGGGGCAAAAGGACGCTCAACAAGTCGCAACACTTCAGCGCATGGTGTACGATCTGAATTTTCCTACACAGATTAAAGTTGTCCCAACCATGCGTGAAGCCGATGGAGTGGCTCTGAGCTCCCGTAATCGGTTTCTGTCTGTTGCGGAACGTCAACAGGCACCTGTTTTGTATCGAAGTTTAATGTCTACCGCTGAGTTGTATCGCACAGGCGAGCGTGATGCGCAACGACTTAGGGAACACGCTTTAACGCTTCTGCAATCTTCCGCCATAGGGACGGTTGAATACTTTGATGTGGTTAGCCTACCTGATTTTCTACCTGTTCACCAAGCGGATGAACGCCCAATCTTGTTGGTTAGCACGTTGCTACTCGGCAAGGTGAGGTTGTTAGATAATCTGGTTTTACCACTTGAGTTGAACACCGTAGAGGGATTAACTCATGCGTGGACACTTGGCTAAGGGCACGCCAAAGCCGCCTCAACAGATGACATTGCCAGGAGCGCATTAAACAATTGTCAACAGTGTTAATTGTGGGCACTCATTACACAGGCTAAAAGCGTCCGTCGTCGTACCCTACTTCATCAATCTGCGTGTGATCTTCTCCTAGTCTGAAGGGGAAGCCATAGCTACGGCGAGGGGATCAGCGATCATGTCGGTCTGTTTTTAGTCGTATCTCTTTATCATTGCCAACCCGAAAACCCAAGACAGCTAACCAATTAGACGATCGGCGCAAAATGCGTTTTAGCCGTGCGTGCCAACGCGCGAGTAAATAGGCGATGCGTCGTCTAAAACGGATGAAAATAGGGCCGGAGCGGGATTCTTGGTCTAGTTTTGCCCCCCACTGAATCACCATAGCTGCCCAAGTTAGCCCACCGCCAAACCCGATGAAAACAATATTATCATCATCTTTGATCCGCCCTTGTTCCAATGCAACGCAGAGTGCCATCGGAATTGACGCGGCGGAGGTATTGCCAAATTGCTCTACGGTGCTAATGAACTTGCTTTCGTCTAGCTTTAGGTTGCGTGCAGCAGATTCCAATATTCGATTGTTCGCTTGATGAGGCACCACAACAGTAACGTCTTCAATGGTTAACTCCGCTTTGTCTAACGCCTGCTCGATGCTTTCGCCCATGATGCGCGTAGCGAAGCGGAAAACCTCTCGCCCGTTCATGTGCATTTTATAAGGTTTATGATCGTTATTGTAGGCAATGTCTACACTACCCACACTAGGCACGCCCAATAAATCATAGCCGCTACCGTCTGAACGCAAAACGGAAGATAGAACCCCGCCATATTCACTGCTACCTTGCAGGACGACCGCCCCTGCTCCATCCCCAAACAGAATGCAGGTAGAGCGGTCTTGCCAGTCCAGAATACGGCTCATGGTTTCTGAACCAATTACAATGGCGGTGTTGATGCTACCCGATCGGATGGCTTGTGTTGCCATATCGATGCCATAAACGAACCCCGAACAGGCTGCGCTTAGGTCAAATGCCCCGGCGCGGTTTGCCCCCAACCATCCCTGAATTAAACTGGCAGTGCTGGGGAAAATATTCTCCGGCGTAGAAGTGGCAACGATAATGAGTTGTACCTCATTCGGTAATGTATTCGCCTGCGCCAATGCTTTTTTTGCAGCCATCAAACCTAAGCTGGCAGTTGTCTCTTTATCATTGGCGATATAGCGTTGCCGGATGCCGGTGCGTGAATGAATCCATTCATCATTTGTATCAACAATCGCCGCCATATCATCGTTTGTCAGCACCTGCTCCGGTAGAGCCATACCCCATCCAGTAATATGGGCAAATTGCGGTTGGGATCGTCGTTGAGATTGCGTGTTAATACGCTTTGCCATAGTGTGTGTATTCACCGAGAATAAGAACGGCGTTGTGCCCGCCAAAGCCAAATGCATTGCTCATGACTGTTTTGATCTCACGAGTTACCCCTTGATTGGGTGTATAGTCCAAGTCACAATCGGGATCTGGTGTGGTCAGGTTGATAGTCGGTGGAACGAAATTGTTTTTGATAGCCATTAACGAAAAGATCGCTTCTACCGCCCCTGCTGCCCCCAGCAAATGCCCTGTAACGGACTTGGTTGAACTGATGTTGACGCGGTAAGCATGCTCTCCGAGAGCTTTCTTGATCGCTTGGGTTTCCGCCTTATCGTTCAGTTTGGTACTCGTCCCGTGCGCATTGACGTAATCAATTTGGCTTGGCTCTATACCAGCATCTTGAATGGCAAACTTCATGGCATGGTAAGCACCCTCGCCCGTCTCCATTGGAGCGGTGGCGTGGTGTGCGTCTGATGTACTACCGTAGCCACGAACCTCACCATAAATTTTTGCCCCTCTCGCCAGCGCGTGTTCTAGCTCTTCTAAGACCAAAATCCCCGCGCCCTCGCCCATCACAAAACCGTTTCGGTGCAGATCAAACGGACGAGACACTTGTTGGGGGTTTTCATTCTCAGATGAAAGTGCAGTCATGTTATTGAATCCTGCAATTGCCACTTCAACAAATGCTGATTCCGTTCCCCCTGCAATCGCAGCAATACAATGACCATAGCGTATCTTTTCCGCCGCTTCACCGATGGCATTGTTGCCTGTGGCGCACGCCGTGACAATGCAATAGTTAGGACCTCTAATTCCAAAGTCAATCGATACGCGCGCTGCCGTGCTATCACTGAGCATCATAGGGACGGCGAAGGGACTAACGCCTTTATGCCCGCGCTGGATTAGATTTCGATCCGCCTCAACTGTGGTTTCAATCCCCCCCACACCCGAGCCGATGATGCAAGCTATTTGGTAAGCATTCTCGTCAGTAATTATCAAGCCACTATCTTCCATCGCTTGGCGAGCTGCCGCTAACCCTAATTGCATGCAACGATCCATCCGACGGGCTTCTCGCTTACCAAAAACCTCATTGGGGTCAAAGTTCTTCACCTCCCCCATAATGTGGTTTGCGATCCGAGACGTATCTACGCGCTTCATGAAATCAATACCCGACTGCCCCCGCGATGTATTCAACCACGCTTCTTCGATACTATTTCCTGTAGGGCACAAGATACCCATGCCGGTTACAACGACCCGTTTTCTTTCCACGGTAATCCTCCGATTGCGTATTGACCAACAACTCACTTTGGCGCACGCATTGGTTATAATTAAGCATTCAACATGTTAAACAGTGCTATCACACCATAACCCCACAAGCTACAATTGGTTACATTATTTTGCATTTGCTGGTATACTACTGACCCATGATTCTTGTGACAGGTTCTCTAGGCTTCGTTGGAAAACGTTTGATGTCCACACTTTTGGAGCGTGGCTATTCGGTTCGTTGCGTTTTACCGCCTCACCAACAGAAACAGCTTCCAAACTGGAACCCCATGCCAGAAATCGTATTTTGTACGATGGATGATGAAGAAAAACTCTATCAGGCAGTGGCAGGCGTTCACGTGATTATCCATTTGGAGAGTGCTCAATGGTGGGGGAGTGAAGTGGATTTGGAGCGTATAGAATTGGTAGGGACGCGCTACCTCATCGAAGCAGCGCGGGTGGCGCGGGTGGGGCGCATTATCATGCTAAGCCACCTAGGAGCTACCCCCTCGTCTTCCTTCGTCCTATTGCGCATTAAAGGATTATTGGAGGAGATTGTGAAGGGGAGCGGTTTAGCGTATACCATCCTACGAAGTGGGGTTCTGTTTGGTGAGGAGGATGCTTTCATCAATCATCTATCAATGGTCATGACGCTCAATCCGTTGTTTGTGCTGATGCCCGGACGCGGTGAGGTGGTGCTTCATCCGATTTATGTTGATGATTTGCTTCAGGCAATGCTTGCTACGCTCACGAACCTGAATACAGTTGACCGTGTGTTAGAAATTGGCGGGGCAGAATATATCTCACTGCACGATTTGTACCGCACGATCATGCGTGTTTCGCGTCGCTATCGTTTGATCTTATCCGTCCCCCCCTACACCATGCGTTTCATCACGCGCCTACTCTCGATCTTTTCGCGCCGAAGCCTCATCACAGCACAATGGTTCGACATTCTTGCTTCCAACCGCACCGCTCATTTAGGGAATTTATACCACTATTTTGGTCTACGCCCTCGTCGCTTAGAAGATACATTGTTATTGTACCTCCCTCGAAAACATAACCTGATTCGTGCGATAGGGTACATGTTTCGAGCAAAACCTAAGGGTAGTTTATAAGTATTGCACGTCGTGGAGTTTTTATGAGTAGTTTAACGATTCGTAAGGTCGAGCTATATCCCATCGCGATGCCTCTTGTGGAGCGACTCGGAACTAGTTTTGGCAAAGAACCTTTTAAGGTTGCAATTTTAGTCCAGTTATTCACGGATGAGGGCATCATGGGTTGGGGAGAATCCCCTGCAGAGATTTATCCCGGTTACGCCTATGAAACTATCGGGATTGCCTTGCATGTTCTTTCGCAATTCATCATCCCTTCACTGATCGGATGCACACTCACCCAACCCGATCAGATTGTAGCCTGCATGAGCCACGTTCGGGGGCATCCCATCGCCAAACATGGCATTGAACAAGCAGTCTACGATGCTTTTGCGCAACTTCACCAACTCCCACTGTCTGCCTATTTTTCTCAACTTGTGGGAGAAATCAAAGGTGTACCGCAAACCAGCAAGGGATTTGCCACTGTCGGGGTGAGTATCGGTATTCAGGATGATGTGGCAAGTACGCTTGCCATTATTGAGAAGCGTCTTCAGCAAGGGTATCAGCGCATCAAGCTCAAGATCAAGCCGGGTTGGGATATTGAGTTGGCGCAGGGGGTACGCGCCGCCTTCCCTGAAGTGATGTTGATGCTGGATGCCAACTCTGCTTACACCCTACAGGACTCGGAGCATCTTCGGCAGTTGGACGACTACGATCTGTTGATGATTGAGCAACCTCTCCCCTACAACGACATCTATCAACACAGCAAGTTGCAACCACAAATTGAAACAGCGATTTGCTTAGACGAAAGCATCACCACCGTAGACGATGCCATGTTAGCGATCGAACTAGGGGCATGCCGAATCATCAACCTTAAGCCTGCGCGGGTGGGGGGCTTCACCGAAAGCATCAAGATTTACCGCTTCTGCGTTGAGAACGGGGTTGCCCTATGGATTGGGGGGATGTTGGAGACAGGTATCGGGCGTTCTGCAAATTTAGCTTTTGCGAGTCTGCCGGGCGTCACCCTTCCTTGTGACCTTTCCGCAACCGACCGTTACTATGATCCTGATGTGACCGAACCGCCTTTCATGATCCGTCCCGATAGTACAATCGCTACCCCCACCGAAAACGGCATTGGCGTCACGGTGCAAATGGATCGAGTTCAACAAGCAGTGCAATATTGTCGAGAGCATTTGCCCTATTCTTTACCGATTGCGAACGTGTAGCCATGACACCGATTGATAAGAAAGTTGCATTCATTGGTGCGGGTATGATGGGAAGTGCCATGATTACGGGGATCATTCAGGGGAATTTAATCGCCCCACAGGATTTAATCGCCGTCGATCCTGACCAAGCCAAAGGTGCAAAACTGGTGCAGGAGTGTGGCATTCGTCATGCTATGGATAGTCACGGTGTGGTGGAAAAAGTCAACATCCTCGTTTTAGCCATAAAACCGCAATACTTTCACATTGCTTGCCAACAATTGCGGGGGCAGTTATCAGAGGTTGATTTGGTCATCAGCATCATGGCGGGTGTGACTATTGATGCCATCAAAACCGCCTTAAATGTGAGTTCTGTTGTACGTGCTATGCCCAATACACCAGGTGCCATCGGGCAAGGTATGACAGTATGGGTTGCTTCTAGTGCGGTGAGCGACGAATACCTAGCCATTACTGAGCAGTTACTGGGTGCTTTGGGGGTGGTTATGCGGGTACAGCAAGAGCACGCCCTTGACATGTCTACTGCTGTCAGTGGGTCTGGACCGGCATTTGTATTGCTGTTCATGGAAGCAATGATTGACGCGGCGGTACATTTGGGCTTTTCGCGTGCAGAGGCGCAAACGTTGGTGATGCAAACAGTCAAGGGTACAAGTGCTTACTTGGAGGTTAGTGGGGAACATCCGGCGGTACTGCGCAATCAGGTGACTAGCCCCGCCGGCACAACCGCTGAAGGGTTATATCACCTTGAACGTGAGGGATTCCGTCACGCTATCGCGCGTGCCATCTGGGGGGCGTATCAACGCTCTGCGCAATTGGGTGGGAAGACCACAAGAAATCCCGATACGTCAACATAATCTAAAACAGAAGTAGACGTTATTGGCAACATCAGTTAGAATATGGCAACTATTTGTGCATTATTGCACTTGTTGCCCTTTTTGAGGCAATATGGAGTGGTGTAACTTAATGTGCTAACCAGCACTTTATGAGTCAGTTTGTGCGTGAAAGGTGTAAGATCGTAGTATGGCAGAGCTGTTGAACATTTACGATTCATTCCTCAAGCAAATTGAGGAATATGAACCACGGGTCGAAGCCGTTGAGATCGGTTTCGTTAAGGAAATTGGTGATGGTATTGCGCGTGTTTCCGGTTTGGGAAATGTGCGTTTTAATGAACTTGTCACCTTCAGCAATGGTACTCAGGGTATTGCATTCAACCTGGAAAGCGATAACGTCGGTGTCATCATCATGGGTGACTATGGCAGCATCAACGAAGGGGATGAAGTACGTCCGCAAGGACGGATTGCATCTGTACCTGTTGGGCGCGAGTTAGTTGGGCGTGTGGTCAATGCGTTGGGTGAACCCATCGACGGCAAAGGACCCATCGCCACCAGCGAACGCTACAATATTGAGCGGATTGCTCCAGGTGTAATGGAACGTCAAAGCGTGAATCGTCCAGTTCAAACGGGCATCATGGCAATTGATGCGATGATCCCGATCGGTCGTGGTCAACGTGAGTTAATTATCGGCGATCGTCAGATTGGGAAAACCGCTGTTGCCATTGATACCATCATCAACCAAAAAGGGCAAAGCCTGTTCTGTATTTATGTCGCAATTGGCAAGCGTCGTGGTGAAATCGCTCGTTTGGTGGCAACGTTGGAAGAAAATGGCGCAATGGAACATACCATCATTGTAGCGGCAACTGCTTCTGAAGCAGCTGCGCTCCAATATATTGCTCCTTATTCTGGTTGTGCCATTGGTGAATGGTTCATGGAAAACGGCATGGATGCCTTGTGCGTCTATGATGATCTGTCGCGCCATGCCTGGGCATATCGTCAAGTGTCTTTGCTCATGCGTCGCCCTCCCGGACGCGAGGCGTACCCCGGCGACGTGTTCTACTTGCACAGTCGCTTGTTGGAACGCGCCGCACAATTGAGTGAGGCACGTGGCGGCGGTAGCTTAACCGCGTTACCCGTGATTGAAACTCAATTGGGTGACGTTTCCGCTTTCGTACCCACTAACGTGATTTCGATTACCGATGGTCAAATTTACCTTGAAGGCGAACTCTTCAATGCCGGTCAACGTCCTGCCATCAACGCCGGTATCAGCGTTAGTCGTGTAGGGTCTGCTGCACAAACAAAGGCAATGAAGGACACTTCAGGCGGTTTGCGCATTCAACAAGCACAATTCCGCGCGTTAGCAGCGTTCGCTCAATTCGGCTCTAACTTGGATAAGGCAACTCAACAACAACTCGATCGCGGTTTGCGTTTGCAAGAATTGTTGAAGCAACCACAATACTTGACGCTTCCCTTAGCCGATCAAGTTGTTGCCATTTATGCCGGCACCAATGGCTTATTGGACACGATCCCTGTTGATAAGGTGAAGCAGTGGCAAAGTGAATTTGTCCGCTTCTTCAAGACACAACACGGTGATTTTTATGACGACATTGCCAAGAACAAACAACTTAAGCTGGAAAAAGTGGACGGCAGTAAGCGCAATCTCCAACTAGAAGCGATCATCAAATCCTTTATCGAGAATTGGGCACCTGCTTCTAACTAAGCATAGGGGACAGTAACCGAATGGCAAATGTTCGTGAAATTAGAAAGCGTATTCGCAGTGTCAAGAATATTTCGCAAGTGACACGTGCGCTAGAAGCGGTCTCCGCTTCGCGCCTGCGCCGTGCCCAAGCTCGCGCTCTTGCTACACGTGTTTATGCTGAAAAAGCATGGGAGATTCTCCTGAATGTACAAAGCACCGCAATCAAAGGGGTTCCCCTCCATCCATTGCTCAGTGCCCGTGCTGAAGTGAAGAACGTCAAGATTGTTTTGATTACCTCTGATCGTGGCTTGGCAGGGTCTTACAACACCAATGT
This sequence comes from uncultured Chloroflexota bacterium, assembly GCA_903877335.1. Classification (GTDB taxonomy): domain Bacteria; phylum Chloroflexota; class Anaerolineae; order Aggregatilineales; family Phototrophicaceae; genus CAIRDJ01. Next base: position 13,805 of record CAIRDJ010000033.1, read on the forward strand.
GATTCGTGTTGCAACCCGCTTTGCCGAGCGGTCTAGCGCGCCCATTCGTTATGTCACGGTTGGGCAAAAGGGGCGCGACAACATGATCCGAACAGGCAAGCATGTGGTCGCGGAATTTAGCAACTTGCCCCCTGAACCTACAATTTCGGACGTGTCACCGATTGCACGCGCTGCCATTGATGACTTCTTGAGTGGGGTGGTTGATGAAGTTTTTGTTGCCTATACAGATTTCATCAATACGTTAACCCAACGTCCGGTTGTGTTGCGCTTGCTTCCTCTGTTGCCCTATACCACGGATGACATTGTGTTTTCAGATTATGTGAAGGATGTTCCGCACGTCTCTAGCAATATGTCGGAATATGAATTTGAACCCACTCCGGAGTCAGTCCTGGATGAGATTGTGCCACGCTTCACCGAGTTACAATTGTATCAAGCATTGCTGGAGAGCCAAGCGAGCGAGCATGCCTCTCGCAGGGTTGCCATGAAGAATGCTTCTGATAATGCAATTGAACTAGTTGGCGATCTCACCTTGGTCTATAACAAGGCGCGCCAAGCAAGCATCACCGCGGAGATTTTGGATATTGTGGGTGGGGCAGAGGCGCTGCAAGAGTCTTTGGATAACATGGCAGAAGAAATTTACAAGGCAGGTGCATAGCCTGTCATCGAAGCGGATGCTCATGCTTGCGGTTTGGGCATCCGCCTTATCAACTGAAGTAACAACCAATTACGTTGTGCTTGTCAAAAAGATGAAGCGAAGGAAAAGATGAGCGAAATTCAAGGAAAGATTACACAGATTCTGGGAGCGGTGGTGGATTTTGAGTTTCCACAAGATCAACTCCCCAATATCTATGATGCTATCCGTGTTCCACGCGAAGAAGGCGAAGACTTGATTTTGGAAGTGCAGATGCACTTGGGTGATAACGCGGTGCGCACAGTGGCGATGGATTCCACCGACGGCTTGAAGCGTGGGCTACCCGCATTTGCAACTGGTCGTGCCATTGCGGTTCCGGTAGGTCCTGCTTCGTTAGGGCGTGTATTCAACGTGCTGGGGCGTCCAATCGATCAAGGAGCTGCTGTTCCCAATGATGTTCCACGCAAACCCATCCATGCTCGCGCACCAGAGTTTGAAGAACAATCTACCCGCATTGAAGTTTTTGAGACTGGCTTGAAGGTCATTGATTTGATCGCCCCTATTACAAAAGGTGGAAAAATCGGTATCTTCGGCGGTGCAGGGGTAGGGAAAACCGTTACCATTCAGGAGTTAATTAACTCGATTGCTACCCAACACGCTGGCTTGTCTGTGTTTGCAGGCGTAGGGGAACGCACCCGTGAAGGGACGGACCTCTATCATGAAATGAAAGAAGCCGGCGTATTGGATAAACTGGCGATGGTCTTCGGTCAAATGAATGAACCTCCTGGGGTTCGTTTGCGGGTGGCACTGTCTGGTTTGACGATGGCAGAACACTTCCGTGATGAAGGTCGTGATGTGTTGATGTTCATTGATAACATCTTCCGTTACTCCTTGGCGGGGGCAGAAGTGTCCGCCTTGTTGGGGCGTATGCCTTCTGCAGTAGGGTATCAACCTACGTTGGCGGATGAGATGGGGCAATTGCAAGAACGGATTACCTCCACCAAGCGCGGTTCAATCACCTCTGTACAAGCGGTTTATGTACCTGCAGATGATTATTCTGACCCCGCACCAGTAGCGGTATTCTCCCACTTGGATGGAACGATCGCGCTTGAACGTGCGATTGCCGCACAGGGACGCTTCCCTGCGGTGGATCCGCTTTCTAGCACCAGCAACATTCTTGATCCTAATGTGGTCGGCTTGGAACACTACAAGACTGCACGCGATGTTCAACAAGTTTTGCAACGTTACAAGAACTTGCAAGACATCATCGCGATCTTGGGTGTAGAAGAATTGTCTGATGAAGATAAGATGATCGTCGCCCGCGCTCGTAAAATTGAATGGTTCTTGACCCAACCCATGTTCGTTGCCGCACAATTCACTGGCTTGGAAGGTCGCTATGTGAAAGTTGCCGACACTGTGCGTGGCTTCCGCATGATCTTGGATGGTGCGGTCGATCAAATTGGTGAGGACTACTTCAAGATGAAAGGCACCATTGATGAGGTGATTGAATCTTACAACAGGATCAACGCGGCGGCTGGAGACTAATCCACTATGCCGATTCATGTCGAAGTCATTACACAAGAACGTAAGATCTTTGATGAACCTGCTGCAGATATGGTCATCATCCCTGCGAGCGAAGGGGAGATGGGTGTTTTGCCAAACCATGCACCAGTCCTCACAACCTTGAACTTCGGTGATTTGGTGGTGCGTAAAGGTTCAGCTGAAGAGCATTTTGCCGTGTATGGTGGTGTGGTGGACGTTCGCCCTGACAAGGTAGTCATCTTGGCGGATATGGCAGATGTTGCCGCCGACCTCGATGTAAAAGCCTTAGAAGCTGCTCGCGAACGAGCGCGTAAGCTCATGGCTGAAGGCGTGCCTGGTCAACTTAATCAAGAAGCGATTGTCACGCTGCGCCGCGCCGAGCTTGCCCTCAAAATCAAGAATAAGTTGTCTTCTGGTGGGTCGATCATGCGCATCATCACGGATGAAAACGACCACTAAAGGTCAATTCCATTGCGGTACTTATGGAGTTTGTGACGCTCGAACATTGTTCGAGCGTTCTTTTTTGTTAATGATGGTTTATCATTGTGGTAGACAAGTCTGTATGTAACAGATGGGTGGTTGAATTATGGCAATATTCAGCAAGAAGCTCGGCATTGATCTTGGGACAGTGAATGTTGTAATTTGGGAAAATGGCAAAATTGTCCTGCAAGAACCCTCTATTGCTGCGCTCACTGTCGAAGAAGAGCGTATTGTTGAAATTGGTCAACCTGCTTTGGCAATGGTGGGACGTACTAACGAAGAGGATATTCAAATAGTCCGTCCTTTGCGTGATGGGGTGATCGCTGATTATGAAGTGACCCAGGCAATGCTCAGCTACTTCTTGGACAGGGTGGGGGGACGCATCCGCATGTTCAAGCCGAGTGTCATGATTTCTGTGCCCTATGGGGTCACTAGCGTAGAAAAACGTGCTGTGCGAGATGCCACACTTTCTGCAGGAGCTGGCGAGGCGCATCTGATTTGGGAGCCACTTGCCGCTGCCATTGGGGCAGGGTTGCCGGTGGGCACACCTGCCGGGGATATGGTCGTCTGCATTGGTGGTGGGGTGACGGAAGCGGCGGTCTTGACTATGAATAATATCGTGCGTGCCTCAAGCGGTCGTGTTGGGGGACTTCGTTTAGATGAGGCGATTGTTGCCTACATTCGACGAAAATACAACCTGTCCATCGGAATGCCCTCTGCAGAAGCCGTCAAGATTCAAATCGGTGCCGCCATTGATTTACCCGAAGTACGAAGTATGGAAGTACAAGGGCGCGATAACGTCAGCGGTCTTCCGCGCACGATTTCAATCACGACGGGTGAAACCGTCGAGGCGATGGCGGAGGTTTTGGCAACCATAGCTTCTGTTGTCAAAACTGTCTTGTCCGACACTCCCCCCGAGTTGGCGTCCGACATCATCGATCGCGGCATTGTTCTGACAGGGGGAGGGGCGTTGATCCGCGGGATTGATCAATATCTCACCAGGCAAATCGGCGTGCCGGTTTACTCCGCTGAGAACCCATTGTTGGTCGTGGCAACGGGTGCGGGCAGGGCACTGAATGACCCAGCTATTTTACAACGTGTTACACAGAGTATTTACAAATAATAAGTCATACGCTGCAGGTGCGTCACTGGATCAATGTACTGCACAAAAACGCCGTCGGGCGTCTCTAAATTGATGGGCGCATAATTCAAGATGGCGCGTATTCCCACAGCAACCAATAGGTCAGCAACTTCCTGCGCCACCGTAGCTGGCACAGCGATCATCGCAATTTTGATGGCGTATTGCGGAATGGCAGTTGCCACATTTTCCATGGGTTGAATGGGGATACCATCTATATTCTGGTTGACCTTGTGTGGATCGTTGTCAAAGATACAACTAATCTTAAAACCACGCTCCTTAAATCCTTTGTAATGCGCCACCGCGCGCCCTAAGTCCCCTGCACCAATTAGAGCGATTTCCCATTCTTTTTGTAAGTTTAGAACTTCGTATAGCTTATTTTGCAGATACTGAATGCGATAGCCCGCCCCCTGCTTACCGAACCCTCCGAACAGAGAAAGGTCTTTTCTAATTTGTGCGGAGCTAATTCCAAGGTGCTTTCCCAATTCATCAGAGTTGGTTAGTTCTTTGCCTTCTTGTGCCAAGTGCTGTAACGCTCGCAAGTAAATCGGCAAACGTCCAATTACAATATCGGGAATATCATGCTGGAGATGTTTGAGGGTCATAATCTTAACATAGTGTGATTGACAACTGTCTTTGCAATAGGCTTTCCACTTGTTTATATCCGATTGTGATGAATTTTACAACCAACCACTAAAACTTACGTATACATATTATATCAGAAGATCGACCATATTCTTAAACGTTATTCATGCTAGTAATC
>CAIRDJ010000034.1 GCA_903877335.1 uncultured Chloroflexota bacterium
CAGCAAATTGAAAAAGTCGGCATCATCGCCGGCACACGCGGAAACTTCCCCCCTGAAGTGATGCTCCCTTTGGCGCAAGTCTTGATGGAAGAAAGCATCAATATCTTTGAACTAACCATGAACTCTGTCCAACCCATTGAAGCCATGCAGGCGGTCAAGCAGACCTATGGTGAGCATGCTTACGTGGGTATGGGTACGATCTTGAGCATAGAAGAAGCGCGAGTGGCAATGGATGCCGGGGCGGATTTCATCGTTTCCCCAGCGTTTGATGCCCAAGTCGTGCGTTATGTGTGGGACGCTGGCACGCTCATGATCCCTGGTGTCATCACCCCAACTGAAGCAGTCATGGCTTGGCAAGTGGGGATTCCTTTGCTAAAGGTTTTCCCAATTGGCGCGTTGGGCGTAGAATATTTTAAGGCGATATTCGGCGCACTCAGTCACATGCGGTTCATGTGTAACGGGGCGATCAATCAGGAGAACGCCCGCGCTTTCATTAACGCTGGAGCGGTTGGGGCAGGCGTGTTTGGTTGGCTCACCGGGGATGGCAAGACCAACTTAGACATTGTTCGCGCTCGTGCCCAATCTTTGAAAACAGCTATTGCGCAGGGCAAATCACGTTCAACCTAGTGAGGCATTTGTGAAGAAGCAACGCATTGTAGTGAAAGTGGGGACAAGCGTCCTCACGAATGAGACCGCTCGCTTGAACCGTCAGCGCATGTTAGAGCTGGTGCGCGATCTTGCCTGCGTGCGAAGCGCGGGGCATGAGGTGGTCTTGGTGACTTCTGGCGCACAAGGCGCAGGGCGCGAGGTGTTGAATTATCCGGATATGACCAAGACCGTCACCTCCAAGCAAATCTTATGCGCGGTGGGGCAAAGCCGTTTAATGCGAATTTATGGCGACTTGTTCGATATTTTTCAATTGGTGGTGGGGCAAATCCTGCTCACGCGCGACGACCTCAGTCACCGCACCCGCTACTTGAACGCACGCGATACCATGCTCAACTTGTTGGAGTTTGGGGTGATTCCCATCGTCAATGAAAACGATACCACTGCCACACATGAGCTACGGGTAGGGGATAACGATAATCTTTCCGCGTTGATTGCCAACTTGATTGATGCGGACTTGCTCATCATCCTCACCGACCAACCCGGCTTGTTCACGTCTGATCCGCGCAAAGATGAGAACGCGCAACTCATTCCTCTGGTGGAACGCATTGATGAAAATACCATGCGCATTGCGGGCGGGACGGGCACAAACTTGGGAACGGGGGGCATGGCAACCAAGATTGAAGCGGCGAAGCTGGCAACCAACAGCGGCGTGACCACCATCATTGCGCGCGGCAAAGAACAAAATGTGGTGACGCGCATCGTTGAGGGGGAATCCATCGGCACGCGCTTTGAGCCACAAGTGGATCAATTGGAAAGCCGTAAGCGGTGGCTCTTGGCAGAAAAGCCACGTGGCATGATCTACGTTGATGAAGGCGCAGCGCGAGCGTTGGTGACGGGTGGGGTGAGTTTGCTTGCGGTGGGCGTGGTGCGTGTGGAAGGTAACTTTGAGCGTGGGGCATTGGTGGCGGTGCTAGACAGTGAAGCGCACAAGCTGGCACATGGTTTAGCGAGCTACAATGCCGACGACCTCCGCGCTATTGGGCGACAAAAATCCAACCGCATTCCTGAAATCTTGGGCTACACCTTAGGGGATGCCGTGATCCATCGTAATAATATGGTATTATTAGAGCGAGAAGACCGATAACCATGCACGAAGTGAACTTGATACACATGGGCGAACGCGCCCGCCTTGCCAGTCGAGCAGTGGGGAAGGCTTCTCATGCCACCCGCACCCTCGCGCTGGAACACATTGCCAGTGCCCTTGAACAGCACCGCGAACGCATCTTAGAAGCGAACGCGCTGGACGTTGCCGAAGGCAAAGAGAACGGGTTGAGCGAATCGCTTCTTGATCGACTGAACCTTGCGCCACGTTTAACGGGCATCATTGAGGATGTGCGTCGCGTATCCCAACTAGTAGACCCCATCGGCGCACGCTTTGACCAGCGCGTCTTAGAAAACGGATTGCACATCTCGCGCGTGCGCGTCCCCATAGGGGTCTTTGGGGTGATCTATGAAGCGCGTCCCAATGTCACGGTGGATGTGGCAGCGTTGACCGTCAAGACGGGGAACGCCACCATTTTGCGCGGAGGCAAAGAGACCTTGCGCAGTAACAGGGTGCTTGTAGAAATCATGCGTCAGGCACTGGTTGATTCGGGCTTGCCTGCCGATGTGATTCAATATATCGAAAGCACCGATCGCCGTTATATCGGTGAACTGCTCAAACTGCATGAGTATGTGGACATCATTGTCCCACGCGGTGGAGAGGCATTGCATCGCTTTTGTCGGGAGAATAGCACGATCCCTGTCATCACGGGGGGAATTGGTATCTGCCATATTTATGTCGATGAGACCGCTGATTTTGATAAGGCACTGACAGTCATTCATAATGCCAAGACCAGTCGCCCTTCGGTGTGCAATTCTTTAGATACCGTGTTGGTGCATGAACAAGCGGCAGGCGCGTTTTTACCCCGCTTAGCCGAACATTTGGCAAACAGTGGTGTCACCGTGAAGGCAGAACCACGCGCCCACGCCTTGATTGAGCAACATCCTGCTGTTGAATTGGCGGGCGCAGATGATTTCGATACCGAGTGGATGGCGTTAATCTGTGGGGTGAAGGTGGTAAGTGGGTTGGATGAGGCAATCGACCACATCGAAACCCACAGCATGGGGCACTCCGACGGCATCATGTCTACTAACCCCGAAGCGATTGCCCGCTTTTTGAATGAAGTCAACTCTTCGGCAGTATTCGTGAATGCGAGTAC
>CAIRDJ010000035.1 GCA_903877335.1 uncultured Chloroflexota bacterium
CATCACTTCCCGAGTCGTCGCTTCCCGAGTCATCGCTGCCCGAATCATCGCTTACAGAGTCGTCGCTTCCCGAATTATCGCTTCCCGAATCATCACTTCCCGAATCATCGCTTCCCGAATCATCGCTTCCCGAATCATCGCTTCCCGAATCATCACTTCCCGAATCATCACTTCCCGAATCATCACTTCCCGAATCATCACTTCCCGAATCATCCGCGACTGCATCAATGGCATCTTCGCTCAAGTCAATGCCAAGTTCAGCACTCAACGCTTCAAGGTCTATTTCATCCAAGATTGCATCAAAGGCATCTTCGCTCAACTCAATGCCAAGTTCGGCACTCAACGCTTCAAGGTCTAATTCATCCAAGATGGCGTCAATGGCATCTTCGCTCAACTCAATGCCAAGTTCGGCGCTCAACGCTTCTAGTAAGTCTAATTCATAAAAGAATGCATCAATGGCATCTTCGCTCAAGTCAATGTCAAGTTCAGCACTCAACGCTTCTAGTTCAATTTCCAGTTCATCCAGACTTGCTTCCAGTTCATCAAGGGCAACACCCAACGAAGCCAGTTCGTCCCCATACAAGTTGATTAGATCATCCAACGCTGCCGCCACTTCAATCTCTGCCAAAACATCATCCAACACCTCTGGATCGATGACTGCCAAGACAAGCCCTAACTCATCGTCGTTGAGTTCCTCTAGTACACCTGCCAAATCAGCGGGGTCTAGCTCTGCCAACAAGGATTGTAAGTCAACTAGCTCTGTGACCAGTTCTGATAGCTCATCGGAATCCAGGCTATCAAAAAGTAGCGCGAGGTCTTCAGTGGCAAGATCACCCAAGTAGGCTTCAACAGCCTCATACTCCAATGCCTCTAGCAAGGCTAGTTCTATAGCATCATCCAACTCAACCAACAACTCGGCTAGGGTGGCATCATCCAATTCAGCCAGCATGAAATCTAGGTTTTCCAGCATGAACGCATCCCGATCTGCGGCATCATCGAAACCGAGTGATTGCAAAAGTTCGGAGTCTTCTAAGCCTGCCACAATATCAAAGTAGGTAGCATCATCCAAACTCTCGATGAAACTATCCAACACATCGGCGGGCAATTGTGAAACAATCGCCGCCACGCCATCCTCTCCCAAACCGCGAATGGTATCGATCAAAAACTCTGGATCACTGGTTTGTACAAACGATTGAATTTGTTCAGGAGTAAGTTGGCTTAAGAAGCCTGCGATCTGGTCGGAATTTAAATTGGATAGATCAACTTGCGACGCATCAACTTGTGCAAATGCGCTAGGAAGGGCAAGCGTCCAGATGAGGAGAAACACGAGAGTCATTCTCAAAGTGAGGTTCATACTTTTACCTTTCACATATGGTTTAAACGATAGAGTTTTTAATGACATCATTAATTGACGCTCACATAGTCTACACGTTTTTCAGTCGTAGACCAATAAATATATGATTGTTTTCTTGATCCACAGAAAGAACACGTCATATATGTACGTTGCTGACGGTGACACCCTTAAGCCTTGCCAACCAACGCAAACGTGGGCAACTAAGCAGCGTGATCTAATTTGAGTGTTGTCAGTGCGCGGGCACGCCAAACTGCGTGTCGTTGGCAGGAACACAAGCGGGGATGCTGTGCTTTTGGGATATTCGCACCGGCGAAAAACGCCTTGAGAAAGTTGCCCACGCCAAGCCTGTGGTTGCGCTGGCAAGCCACCCGCACGGGAAGGCGTTGGCTTCGGGCGGAGGGGATAACAAAATTTTGTGGTGGGGCATCCCCACAGACTAGACCAAGCCCATCACGCGCGCATTCTAACTCACTCGCTGGGCAGGCTAGGCGTGCCGGACACCGCAAAGATCACAATGCCCAGCGAAGCAACCCCCAAGAAGACGAGAACCCCCACCATCTGAATGGGACCAAAAAGAATATCCTGATTGAGCGAGCGCAAGTTTGAACCAAAGTTCAAAACGTCTGCCAACGAAATGACCGCCATGATTACCAAGCCGGTCAGGCTCAGGCGGATGCCAATCTTTTGCGCGAGGGTTAAGCGGCTTTCGGCATAGAACATGAACTTGACGTAGATCATCCCCCCAAAGACGACGATGCTAAAGCCAAAGTTCACAAGCAAGATTTGCATCACCCCCAAGCCCGGCGTGGGAGGGAAGGCGATCAAGCCCGGAAACAACCCTATTAGCGTGATGACCAACCCCAATAAGCCGGTGACAACCCCAAGCTGTCCTACTCTGACCATGATTCACTCACCTGTTGGGCAACACGGCGTTCAGCTTGCGCAGGAAATTCCCGCCCAAGATCGCCTCAATTTGTGGAGCGGTATAACCGCGCGTTTGAAGAAGCTCCCCAATGCGCCATAAGTCGGTCACGGTATCCAGTCCAATCGGTGTGGATTCCGCCCCAAACCCTCCATCGAGGTCACTCCCGATGCCAACATGTCGCTCGCTCCCGGTCAACTGGCACACGTAATCAATCATATCCACCACCGTCAGCAAGGTTGGGCGACGGTTGGACAGGCCCCAGTTGCGGTCAATGAACAGGTTGAACATCACCAACCCGATCACCCCGTCGCGCTCGGCAATGAGCCGAATGAGTACATCGGAGAGGTTGCGGTCGCTGTCCATGAATTTGCGCGGGTTGCTGTGACTGGCGATGATGTGCCCATCAAACGCCTCTAACGCCTCGTGCGTGGCAAGATCGGACAAGTGCGAAACATCGAGCATCGCGTTGAAGCTCGCCATCACTTCTAGCAAGTCGCGCCCATGTCGCGTTAGCCCCTCCCCTGTGGCGTTCCCCCCAGCATAGCGCGTGAGGGTGTTCGTCCATGCGAAGCCCACCATGTACAAACCGCGCTCATACCACTCCTCATATTGCTTGGGGGAGCGGATTGGCTCGGCATTTTCCATGAGCAAGATCAAGCCCTGCACGCGACGGTTGAGGGGCACATCAGGTTTCCATGTGTCCAACACCGCTTGTAAGTCGTGGGCACTGCGAATGAGGCGCACGCGGTCGGTGGCTTCGCACAGGCGGTAGTAGTATTCCAGTTGCTTATTTGCCAGTTGATGCGCTTGTGGGGGGCTATCGTAGAAAATTCCATAATCTAGGGTGTGGTCTTTGGTTTGCCAAGGTGCCACGTACAACGTAGCAAAGGCAACCGCCACGCGCCCCAATAACGCATCGGGCAAGCCCAGCGTGGCATAGCCGGAGGTGTCTAGCAAGGGGCTACCGACTTCGGCACGGCGTTTATGGTATGCCCAGCGTAAGTAGTCACGCCCAAAGCGGGAGTGATTGTAAGCGAGGTCTTGGTGTGCATCCACAATAATCATCTTATTTTATCCTATCTGTCTGCCCCCCTGTTTTGAGCAAATGGGGCAGGCACGGCTTAGTTTGTCTTAAGCCAGCGATCTAGTTCAGCTTGATAAACCCAGTTACGGGGTGGCTCCGGTTGGCAAGAGGCGGGCAAGGGCGTGGGATTGCCTTCAAACGCGATCACCACGTTCGCATCCGTGAGCGCACTGATGAAGCCCACCAACGCCTGTTGCGTATTGCGCTCCGCCGTGAGCAAGATGCCCCCATCAATCGCATCGTCCCGTATGCCAATCAACGCGCTGTATTGCGCCAACTGACGGACGCTATCCCAATCTGGATTACACCCAATCAACCCGCGTTCTTCCTCATACTGGTCGATGAAGTCCACCCGACAACTGGTGATTTGGGGATGGGGGAGCGTGAGGAAGTAGGTGTTGCTGGGGGCATCATAGCGCACGTTCTCGGCTTGAATGTTCAGCAGATCCACGCCGGCTTCAATCGTGCCGGTGATGACATGACGGGCGGCATGGTTGCACGTGGAAAGGGTGCCCTGTTCCACTTGGATGAGCAGGTCAGCTTGTGCCAGTTGTGCGCTGGTACTCACCAGTTGCCCCAGCGGACGCACATAGTTCACAATGGTTTCAGAAGCGGTCACTTGTGCTTGAGAGGTTTCTGCACCCACTAGCACCCTCCACACCTGTTCAAAACGCCCGACAGTTGCTGTCACCGAAGCGGTGGTGACGAAGATGGGAATGACCACCGCCAGCAAGAGCAGGAGCAAGCACCCCATCCCCCCTCCCACGCCCCATAAGGTGCGTTGCGCTGCCGTTTCTGGGGCTAGGGCACCGTCCTTGATGATCTCGGTTGGGCGAGACTCGGCGGATGGTTCGGCGGTGGGTGGCAAAGAGGGTTTCTTAGACATGTCGCTTCCTTAGATGAACCAGCATAACCAACACAACATTATACCAAATCCTCGTTGACGAGGATCACATCATCATGGTCATTCACATCATACGGCTTTTCACCCTCTTCTAGGTATTCAAAGCCCATATCCACCATCGTAGCCGGCAAGATGAGCGCGTCCAACAATTCGATATGGCGCTCGGTGGCGATGAGCGCGTCACGGGCGAAAGCGGCATACACCTGTCCCTCTTCCCCCTCCACCCCAAACAGGGCGCATAAGCTGTGGACGAGGGCGTGGTAGTCTGTTGGGGGTTGGGCGGATGAATACGCCAGCGACAGCTCCCCACCGTTAAAGACCATCAACCATAGCACCTCATCCTCAATTACGGCGGAAGCTAGGGTGATGGTGTCAAAGGCGTGCGAAAGCTGACGCGCCAATTCCCCCAACTGATTCCAACTGGCTTCGAGGGATGGTGCATTCACCAATGCCCGCTCATAAACCACTGTGAACCGCTCAATCATCGGGGAGACATAGGCAACCTGTTGTTGCTCCGTCAACCATGCGATCACATCCGCTTGTTCACTATCCAAAACGCCAATGTTGCTATAGTTCGTCGTCATCGGCTACTTCTCCAATCCAGATGAATGCTTCCAAGTCGGTCATGCCGTGCGG
>CAIRDJ010000036.1 GCA_903877335.1 uncultured Chloroflexota bacterium
CTGATGCTTCATAATTATGAAACGGTTCACCCATGCCCATCAGCACCACATTGCTGAGGCGTTCACCGCGCTGTGCTAATTCACGGGCAAACCATATCGCTTGCTCAAAGATTTCGGCTTCGGTTAAATGACGATGGAAACCCATCTGCCCTGTTGCACAAAATACACACCCCATCGCACAACCGGCTTGGGTGGAAATGCACGCTGTTCTGCGTCCATCCTCATAAACCATCAAGACCGATTCAATGAGTTTGCCGTCATGCAGGCGAAACAACCGCTTTTGTGTGCCGTCTTTGCTGGATTGCTGAATCATGGTTTCTAGCACGCCGAAGTGTAACCGTTGCTGAAGGGTATCCCGCAGGGTTTTGGGGAGATTGGTCATGTCATCAAAGCTGGTGGCAAAGCGTTGATACAACCATTCGTGAATCTGTTTGGCGCGGAAGGCGGGTTGATTCATCTGCTTGAGAATCTGTTGCAAGCCGTCGTGATTCAGCGCGTAAATATCGTGTGGTGGGATAGTCGTTTCCATTCTTAACATCCTCTCGAAACGGTCAAGCGCAACATGGCTAACAACAAGGAGGCAGTAGACACTACAGTGAGGGCGAAAGCGTGGGGTGGGGATGGCTCATGCAAGGGATCGCTCGCTAGATCATGCGTGAAGACGCGCCTCCATCCCGTCAAGTTTTGTGATGGTGTTGGACGGGTTGGTTGCCACGCCAAAGCCCACAACGTTAACGTGTGATTGGTTGGCAAATCCGCCTGAAGTTGAAGAATAGGCTCTATCATTAAATCTGTGAGAAAATGTTTCACCGCAGCACTTTTTCCAATAGGTTCAACCCACTCAAAGCGGAAGGGGTTGTGAGATTATTCGCCCAGATGAAGAGGGTAAGCTGAATGAAATTGTAGCTGAAATGCGCGATGATGGCAGATGTGGTATTCCGTAAGCGGCGCAACATCCCCATCACACATCCCAACAGAATCACCAAGAGCAACAAGGGCGTGAATAGATACTGGCTATGAAGCAACCCAAAGAAGATGGCGGTGGGCAAAATCCCAAACACGGGTTGTAACGCCCCCCGAAATAACACCTCTTCCCCCACGCCTGCCGACAGGGCGGCAAGCCCCGCCATAGCATAGGACTGCCCCAGTGCCACCATCAATTGATCAGAGGCGATAGCTTGTTGGTCAGTAATCTCCGTCGGGTTAATCGCTTGATTCCACAGCGAAAACGCCACCAATAACGCCAAACACAACAGCGCGGTGATCCCCCCCCACACCCAATCGCCCACGGTTGGGAAGCGTATGCCAAGCCGCTCGAGCGTGGCGGACAGATCACGGCGCACCCCTGCACCCACTCCCAAGAATGCGATCGAGACAAACACCCCCAGTTGTAAAAGTAAATCGAAGGTGCTAATGCCATGAATGGCGAGTTCGTCCGCCAACCCCTCTAAGCCCCCGCCCGCCCAGTAATCAATGAGCGACACCCCTATCGAATAGATCATGATGAGAATCGCCGTCAGGTGGATCATCGAATACGGTTGATAGTGCTGATTGAACAAAACGGTCAGCTTCATGCGTGCAGAAGGCATGAACAGCAACATCCATACCCACATCCCACCCCCCAACCCCACCAGCAGCACCACCCAATCGGAGGGGATGAAAGCCTGCTTTTGAAAACTCCCCACCAAATAGCTCATGCCATAGGTGGGCAAAAAGAATGAGCTAACCAACATGACACCCCGCAAGAAGCGTTCGGTAGACGAGACGAGGGTGTCTGCTGTAAGCGACGTTGCACGTGAGCGTGCCTTTAACACCTCGGTACGGTTAGCCATCCAAATGAGCAACATCACGAGACCATAAGAAGCGAGTAACTGCATCGACACTTTCTTTATCATCTGCTATTCGTATCCGAATCAATTTAACCTATCTTGTGACAAATACCAACAATAGGATTGACCAACACCTTTAGACATGCTATATTTTGTGGGCGTTCATTCTGGAGAGATGGCTGAGCGGCTTAAAGCGGTGGTCTTGAAAACCATTGTAGAGTTCTCTCTACCGGGGGTTCGAATCCCTCTCTCTCCGTTGCGAAACTCGCAAGCACGCTTTGCTTCATCAGGGGAGGTGCCAGAGTGGACGAATGGGGCCGCCTGCTAAGCGGTTGTACGGTTGAAAAGCCGTACCGCAGGTTCGAATCCTGTCCTCTCCGCACAGTAGAAACGCCACCTGTCTAGGTGGCGTTTTTCATTTAGCTGCATGGCTACATTGGGGTTATCATGCTTTGGGAGGAAGCTCATTGTTGACAGACAGATATTCTAATCCGTCACGGTCTTGAATGTAGAGTTCGCGCCCACGTTTCTTGAGTAAACCGGCAACCAACAAACCCCGCACGGCACGCCCCACCACTTCACGAGTTGTCCCTAAAATGGCGGCAATCTCCTCTTGGGTGAGCTTGGTCGGCGTTTCGGCAATTTGATCGGCATAGGTAGTTTCATGCAACAGGAGTTTTGCCAAGCGCGATGGAATAGAACGGAAGGTCATATCCTCCAAGCGTTCC
>CAIRDJ010000037.1 GCA_903877335.1 uncultured Chloroflexota bacterium
ATCACCCCATGCCCATCTTCTTGATCGAAAGGACACAGTAAATATGGCAAGCTATCAGATACTATTCTGGCATGATATACCCGTTCAAGTGAAAGCACGCGAAGGACGAGCCCGCGCGAGTCGTGAGTTGCCAACGCGCTTTATGGAGGCGGTAGACAAAGCGGCAATGGCATCCAAGAGCGTGGATAATGAGTCTTACACAGCAGGCTTCGTGTGGGGAGAAGCCTTAGAACGCGAAGGCACACCCGATGAAGTGTGTGATGCGGTTGTGGCGGAGCTAGATGCACAATACGTTGAGATTGACCATCGCGCCACCGCACAGCGCATCAAAGATCAGCGTAAACAGGATCAAGCCTAGATGAAGCAATATGACCTTGTGGTGGTGGGGGGCGGAATTGTTGGGCTAAGCACGGCGCGTGCTTACCTGATGCGTTACCCCCATCTAAAAGTGGCGGTCTTGGAAAAAGAAGCGCAACTTGGGCAACACCAAACCGGTCACAACAGTGGCGTGTTACACGCCGGAATCTACTACAAACCCAACTCCTTCAAAGCGAAAGCGTGTGTGAGTGGTCAACGCGCCATGATTGCCTATTGTGATGAACACGGCATCCCTTATCGCAAAGTGGGCAAGCTGATCGTTGCGTTGGATGAAAGCGAGTTGCCCCGTCTAATGGACTTATGGGAGCGTGGCAATGCCAATGGGGTGCAAGATTTACAACTGTTGGATCAAGCCCCACTGCGCGAAATGGAACCACACCTCAACGGCATCAAAGCGATCTATTCCCCCAACACGGGCATTGTTGACTATGGAAAAGTGGCACAACAATTCGGGCAGGATTTTCAGGCACTAGGCGGAAGCATCTTGACGAGTTGCAAGGTGGAACAAATCAACACGCGCCAGCAGAGTAGCATCTTGGCGACATCACACGGGGAGATCGAAACGCGCCTACTGGTGACGTGCGCCGGGGTGTATGCCGACCGCGTGCGAGCATTATCAGGGGTGGAGGGCGAGGTTAAGATGGTGCCTTTTCGTGGGAGCTACTACAAACTCACCGCTGAAAAATCACACCAGGTCACGCGGTTGATCTATCCTGTACCCGACCCAAACTTCCCTTTCTTGGGCGTTCACTTCACCCCCACTATGGCAGGGGAGGTCTTAGTTGGACCTAATGCGGTGTTAGCGTTTGCACGTGAGGGCTATACTCGTTGGCGCGTGAACCCTGCTGATCTGCTAGATACCCTCACCTACCCCGGCTTTTGGAAACTGGCTCTGCAATATTGGCGCATGGGCACGCTAGAAATGTACCGCGATTTTGTGAAGCCTGCCTACTTACGCGACATCCAACGTTACATGCCCAGTTTGGAACTTGCAGACTTGGTAACAGCGTGGAGTGGCGTGCGCGCTCAAGCCATGAATCGGCACGGCGATCTACTGGATGATTTCTTGGTGGTGTATGGTGAACGAGTTGCCCATGTACAAAACGCGCCTTCACCAGCAGCGACCTCATCTTTGTACTTGGGCAACCTGATTGTGGATGAAACCGCCAAAGCGTTTGGCTTAGGTGTGGCTTAATCTCCGTTGGGAATCCAAATATTTTTTACTTGGGTGGCATGGCGTAGGAAAGTTTCTCCTGCGCCTTGTTGGGGATCATACCAATCGCGCCCGTTTCCATTTGAAACCCATGTGCGCTTCATGTTGGATGCCGAGCGAAATTCCACCTGTTGACTTCCCTCTACATCGCCAAAGTACCACAGCGCATCTACTGCATCGTGTTCAACCAGCGTCTTGGTGAGATGTGCCTGATTGCCCGTGATGATGTTAATCACCCCATCTGGCACGTCGGACGTGTCCAGAACTTGATAAAAATCGGTGGCACTCAACGGGTAGGATGATGATGGGATCACAATCACGGTGTTGCCACGCGCAATAGCGGGCGCAACCAAGGAAACCATTCCCAACAAGGGGGCTTCGTTGGGGCAGACAATTCCGATCACGCCGATGGCTTCCATCACCGCCATTGTCACCCCACGCAGGGGAGTCTCTTGAATCGTACCGCCAAACTTATCGGCATACGCGCCATACGTGAACCAACGGTTGATGCTGGTTTCCACCTCTAGGCGTGCCACTTCCTCTGGATAGCCACACATGCTGACTAGCCGTTGGGTGAATTCATCC
>CAIRDJ010000038.1 GCA_903877335.1 uncultured Chloroflexota bacterium
CCATGATGCGCGTCTCGATCCATTCCCCACCGCGCGAGATGTTCTCGGCATGGAGATAACTCCATTAGGCGTTGTTCACTGACACCCGGCACCATGTGCGCCTTCATGATGTCAATTGAGCGATCACAAGCAACGATGGCACAGCGCATTGCCTTGATCTCCTCTTCGCACTTGATGCTCCGCGCGATCTCCATCACCTCTTCCCCGTTGAAGATTTCGACACCGCGCTTCTCTAATGCGCGAATACCTTCAAAGTTGCAACGGTCGATGGCGAGGCGATTGTTTCCGCCACCGTGCTGAGTCACCAGATCCGCGATTTCGTCTGCCCAACGTTCCACCATTTCGGGGGTGCGGTCGCCACTGATGAAGTAGAACCACGAGATGGCTGGACGTATCTCGGTGATGAGCGGATTGTGGGAGTTGACATGTTCACAGTGGGCAAATTCAAAAATGACCACCGGTCCTTCAGTGGCAACAAAGACATAACGGGCGGCGTTGTGCGTCACCCATAGTTGCATGTTGGTGCTGTCGGTTGCATAGCGTGTATTGAGGGGATCATATAGAAGGATGCCCGCATAATCATGTTTGCGCAATTGCTCCCGCAGGCGCTCCAAGCGATAACGACGAATATACGGCATATCAGGCAGGGGTAAGCCTGCCGCCTCCCACTCCCCCACCGCCAACTCACCCGGTCCGAGGTTGTGAAGATTGAGGCTCTTGGCATATTCAATCGTTTCTGCTGAGGGGTTTTGTAGTGCACCGATCTTAGAACGATGCTTTCCTGTAATTAATGAGCTTGTGTCCATGCTAAGACTCCGAAATTTCATAACAATAAATCAAAAAGTTTGAGGAACATACTCCTACACTCGTAACTATATCACCACTGTGGACAGAAAATAAAGTGAAACGATGCACAAGAATTGCATACGAACTTGATGCAAAAATGTTGTATTTGTGGTAAAAATACACTATAGTTAAATCGGGTGTTAACTATACCTTTTGAACGCTACCCGACACCAAGACACGCTACGATTTATGTAAAAGGAGTATTTTTAATGAACAAGACGATTCGTTTCATTCTTCTTATTAGTGTCATAATGACACTAACCATATCTCCCTCGCTCGCACAGGAGGAAGTGGCAATTTCGTTGCTCCAATGGAGCCACTTTGTACCTGCATACGATGTTTGGTTTGATGAATATGCTGCCAATTGGGGAGCAGAAAATAGTGTGGGTGTCACTGTTGACCACATTGCTTTTGCTGAGCTACCTTCCACCCTAGCTGCAGAAATTGATGCCGGCGAAGGACACACCATCATCGAGTTGCTGTTCTCTCCAGCTGCTTTCATTGAAGGGTTGCATGATCTATCTGACATCAATGACCAAGCTGCCGAAATGTACGGTGACCGCGTATCGACTTGCCAAGCAACATCTTACTTGCCCATCAACGATACTTACTATGCGTTTACGCATGGCTATGTACCCGATCCTGGTGATTATGACATTGAACTTTGGACAGCTGCCGGCTATCCCAATGGACCGCTCACGTATGATGACCTGTACGAAGGCGGTAAAGCAATTTACGAGTCCACAGGTATTCCTGTAGGCATCGGTATGAGTCCGGAATTAGACAGCAACATGGCGATCCGCGCCGCCATTTGGAGTTTCGGTGGTAGTGAGCAGGATGAAAACGAGAATGTGGTTTTGAATAGTCCCGAAACCATTGCTGCGGTGGAATATCTTGCTCGTTTACAAAATGACACTATGACCGACGAAGTCTTTAGTTGGACAGCTGCAAGCAATAATCAAGCCCTGATCGCAGGCGAGGTGAGCTATATCCTCAACTCAATCTCTGCTTATCGTAGTTTGCAAAAAGTGGATGAGGCAGCTGCTTCCAACACCGGCTTCACTCCCGCACTAGCTGGACCGGCTGGAGCCTTTGCTTCTTCCCATGTGTGGCAAATCTATGTGATTCCAAAGCATGTTGAAGGGGCAGAACTTGAAGCAGCCAAGAAATTTATCTTGGACCACACTACCAATTACCGTGATGCCGTCTTGGCGTCAGAACTGTATAATTTCCCGTGCTATCCAAATACTGTACCAGATTTGGGTGAGTTTCTAACCAATGATCCTTTTGGTTCAGTACCGGCAGATAAATTAGCGGTACTTTCCACGGTCAATGATTGGTCAGTGCACCTTGGCTACCCGGGCGTAACCAACCCAGCGATCAGTCAAGTCTTCAGTGAAAACATCATCCCCAACATGGTGGCTAAAGTCGCTTTAGGTGAAATGACTGCTGAAGAATCTGTGGCAGAGGCTCATGAGAGAATCGAAGAAATCTTCAATGAGTGGCGTGCGAAGGGTCTTGTTGGCGGTGGTGAATAATCTGACTCACTTGACGGGATTGAAACAAACTTAACTTGTTGGGTGGCATTTTTTGCCACCCACTTTTTATCCTAAAGATTAATTTGATCTGATGCAGCGTGTACATGCCAACATGCTCTTTATGGAAGTATCCTTTCTGGCACGAGAACAATTGAATCTAAATGCCATGAAAGCGATGTTTTTTCAAAAAATTTTCTCGAATGATACTAGGTGGACGACATGGGCGTAGTGGAACTAAAAGGCATCGCTAAGCATTTTGGTGATGTGCGAGCGGTTGATGGTATTGACCTAAAAATTGAGGAGGGTGAATTTTTAGTGATCTTAGGACCCTCCGGATGTGGAAAGACTACTTTGATGCGCATGATTGCTGGTTTGGAAATTCCAACTGACGGGGAAATTAAAATTGGTGGGAGAGAGGTTACTGATTTCCCCCCGCGTTTGCGTGGCATTGCGATGGTCTTTCAAAGTTATGCGCTTTACCCACATCTAAGCGTCTTCGACAACATCGCTTTTCCGTTGCGCTCACGCCGTGGAAAGGATAAGCTGAACAAAAGCGAAATTATAAACAAAGTGACGCATACAGCATCGCTTCTTGAAATTCAAGATTATCTCAAACGGCGCCCCCGTCAACTTTCTGGTGGTCAACGTCAACGGGTGGCCATTGCGCGCGCCATGGTCACACAACCCCAAGTGTTGCTGCTAGATGAACCCCTTTCCAACTTGGACGCAAAGTTACGTGCTTCGGCTCGAGATGAATTAAAGGACTTTCAGCGAGAGTTTAATATCACCACTATCTTCGTTACCCACGATCAAATTGAGGCAATGGGATTAGGAGACCGTATTGTGGTGATGTCATCCGGCAGAATACAACAAGTGGGCACGCCAATCGAAATCTACAAAGAACCATCCAATACGTTTGTAGCTCGCTTTCTTGGATCACCCAGCATGAATATCGTGGAGAGAGATGATTTTCACTATGGTTTTCGCCCGGAATCATTTCTACCAAAGGAAGTCATTGATGATGTCGCTGTGCATGATTTTGAATACCACGTTAAACGAGTGGAGTATCTCGGGGCAGATCGTCTAATTTATGGGTATCTCGCAGGTCATGATGAGTCAACTTTAACGCTTGCTAAACTTCCAAACAATGTCCGTGTTCATATTGAACCCCATCAACAATATATATTTACTGTACCTGCGACTGATATTAAATACTTTGACCCTCGTACTGGTGAACGAATTCACGAAAAGAGCTTATAATATGGGGCGCATTCATGGTAAACGGTTTTTGCTAGACGATAGTCGCTTCGTGGGAACCTTGTTCTTGGTTCCAACATTTTTATATATGATCTTGTTGGTAGGATTTCCCTTTGTACTGGCAGTAGCCTTCAGTTTTTCTGATGCCACCGTTGGGAATACATCACTGGACTTTGTGGGATTAGAGAATTATCGAAACGTCTGGCGTAATGACCTGTTCCGCCAAGTGTTCATGAATACAGTCACCCTCACGCTCATTTCTCAAATCTTTATTATCCTATTCTCAAATGTGCTTGCCACTATCTTCACCCAAGAATTCACCGCGAAATGGTTTTTTCGATTCCTGTTTATTCTGCCATGGGCAACTCCGGTTTCATTAGCGGTGATTGGGTGGTTATGGATGTTCGATTCAAAATATAGCCCAATTGACTTTGCCCTTGTTCAACTCGGCTTATTGGGACCCAATTCAATTTTGGGTCCGTCTAACAACTTGTTCTGGTTGGGGCAACCTGTGCTTGCCAAAATTAGCGTGATTTTTGTACAGGTATGGCGCATGACTCCCCTAGCAACTGTCATTTTATTGGCGGGGCTTTCTTCTATTCCAACAGACATCTTGGATCAAACTAAGGTCGATGGTGCCAGCTTCTTGCGTACCCTATTGAGGATTAAGCTACCCTTGATCTTACCCATCACTGCAATCTCAGTGTTGTTTAGCGTGATTCAGATGTTCGGGGACATGACGGTGGTCTACATCCTGACACGTGGTGGCCCCATTGACTATACCCGTGTGCTCGGGTTGTATGCATTCCAGATTGGCATAGATGGTGGAAATCTGGCACAAGGGGCGGCAATGGTCTTGTTCGCCTTCCCCATTCTATTGGCGTTGGCTCTTGTTATGCTGCGGATCGCCAGTCGAACGGAGGTACGGTAATCATGTCGAGTCTATTGTGGTCAGCGCTAATATTCCTCCTCATGAACTTTTGGTGGTTTCTAGCAGGAGCGATTGGGGTGGCGGTCTTGGGGCGGATTATCTATCGCTTCCGTGTTTTTGGGCTTAATTCCAAAGAAATACGCTATATCATCCGTCGCCTTCCATTCTACGCCCTGGTAGGGGGTTTTAGCTTTCTCTCGGTTGCACCATTCATGATTATGATTTTGCATACCTTCAAACAGGATGCAGACTTATATCGCCGCGCTCACCCCTTCATCTTCCGCCGCGAACCCACCCTAGAGCATTTGCAACATCTAATGGGGGGAACCGATTACTTATATTTTCTACAGAACTCGCTCCTTGTTGGAATTGTAGTCGTCCTCATTACGCTCGCTTTTGCATTACCAGCAGGATATGCGCTCGCACGCTTAGCAGGACGTTGGGGAGAACGCGCAGGAGTTTTAATGTTCTTGATATATCTGCTTCCGCCAACGTTACTTTTCATCCCCATGTTTCGCATTGTTGTTTTTCTTGGGCTAAAAGATTCCCTGTGGTCTCTGATCCTCATTTACCCCACCATCACAGTTCCCTTCAGTGTGTGGCTCTTACAAGGTTTCTTTAAATCTATTCCTATTGAACTAGAGGAAGCTGCTCGCGTAGATGGTTACAATCGTGTGGAGTCATTCTTGCGAGTGATTATGCCCTTATCCTTACCAGGTATCATTTCTACTGTTGTATTCACCTTCACTTTGACGCTTCATGAGTTCATATATGGACTGGTGTTCATCTCAGAAACTAAATTACGGACAATTAGTGTAGGCGTTCCTACGGAACTCATTTTAGGGGATGTCTACTTTTGGCAACCGCTTCTTGCTGCGGCGGTCATCGTGGCGATTCCGGTTGGATTGGTCTATAACTTATTCTTAGATCGCCTCATACAGGGGTTCACAATGGGTGCCGTTAAAGGATAATCGCGAAAAAATGTTCAAAATTGATATATCTGTCCTTTGTAAGAAGATATTACTGCAAATCATTGATCTTGATTCGCCAACACGTCGCCCGTTAACAAAATAGGAACGCTTGCATCATGCGCAATTTTACTATGGCACAACGAGGGTTAGACCGCGATTCCTACCCGATGAAATTATTTGAAAAGGCGAAGGTCTTTGGGGTTTGGAATCCTTCCGAGTTTGATCTTGCCCAGGATATTCAAGATTGGCACACGCTTACAGCGGATGAACAACGGTTAATCATCCACCTCACCGCTTTGTTCGGTGCAGGTGAAGAAGCGGTCACATTGGATTTGTTGCCCCTCATTCATGTCATTGCCAGCGAGGGGCGCATCGAAGAAGAGATGTTCTTGACAACTTTCTTATGGGAGGAGGTAAAACATACCGATTTCTTTGACCGCTTCTTACGAGAAGTTGCCCAGTTTGACGGCGATCGTGCCGCGTTTCATGGGATAGGTTATCGCAAGTTGATTCATGAAATGCTACCCAGCGCGTTAGGTGCTTTGAATACGGACCATTCCCCCACCGCACAGATTCGCGCTTCGGTCACGTACAACATGATTGTTGAGGGAACCCTAGCGGAAACGGGCTACCATGCGTTTTATACTATCCTGAAGGGGCGCAACATTCTTCCTGCAACGGTGCAGGCTATACAAAAGTTACAACAGGATGAATCCCGCCATATTGCCTATGGGTTATATTTGCTCTCCCGTTTACTGGCAGCGAATCCAAAGGAATGGCGCACGTTGGAAGCAACCATGGTGCAGGGGTTGTTACATGTCAACGCAATCATCAATGACATTTTCAGTCAATACAAACCCATGCCCTTCAACTTGAACATCACTACCTTTTTGATGTACGCGCTTTCGCAGTATCAAAAACGTCATCACCGCTTATCACAGGCGCGTAAGGGAAAGATTCAGCTCGATGGCGAGTGATCTTGGTCATTGTCTTGTTTGAGGCGAGCGCCGGCAGAAGACGTTGAGCAAAGCCCCGACACAGAATCGCAAGTCTAGTACAGAGACACCTAAAGTTGTATCGTTAATAGCGCTGGAGTTGTACGCTTATAAATATTTCTTGTATTTTTGACAACTCGTGCTTAGTATATATAGAGTGACAAACTATAAAGGTAGGTTCCCACATGTCATTTGTGAAAAATCCAAATCTCGTTTGGTCGGGCAACACCCAATTTGTGACGTTTGGTGGTCAAGCTCGTGCTGTTGAAAGCCCCTCCGATTGGGACATGTCGGTTGAACAAATCTCCCTGCCCTATCGGGAAAATCCTGTGCCCTACATTTACCATCGCACTGATGGAATCGAGGTTAATGGTAGTTTTATTGTCTTCAATGTGCGATTTAGCCAGCGAGTAAACCTTCCTATAGGACAACATTACGCGCTGCTGATCTATGAGAGCCACGTCATGAATGCCGGTGCATATAACAATGAATTCGTGTTTGAGTTAGAAACTGGGCAACAAACCTATAGAGTGGAAGAAGTCTGGCTTCCAAGCGAAAAAGGGTTGTACCATTTAGCCGTTCCAATAAATACTCAGCAAGCACTCACGAACGCGCGCTTCACGTTTGGCTACCGCTGTAAATTTGCCACTAGCAATGGAAAGGTTACGCTTAAACTCCTCGACATACAAAACCGCACTTTCGATTGGTTTGAATTATCGGGACGCGGAATTGTCATCGAAGAAGCCACCCCACCTATCACGGAGGTTATAACTCCACCACCAACTTTGCCTGATGAAGATGAGATCGATGATTTGTTTGGTGACGACGAACCACAAGAGCCTATACCAACCCCGCCCGAAGCGGGTGATTGGGTGAGCAAAACGGACGTTTTAGTGATGCTAGATGAACTCATACGATTGAAGGAATCGGAACTGAGTGGGTTACGTGCCTTGAAAACCACTCTTAACAATCGTTTTCGTTAAAAGATAATCAAGGGCTAAGAATATTTGGCAGCTATCATCATAATTGTTGCTATAATGCGCACTTGGTAATCGTTTAGAAGGAGAAACAGATGAATAACTCATCCCGTAGTTTTGTCACCATCATCGTGAGCCTCGTCGTTGGCGCAGCAGTCGGAATCTTCGCCTTTAACTGGTTTGTTGGGGGCGCAGGCGCGCCCAGCGCAACCATCGTTGCTCCCACTTTGGATGTGAACGCGCTTCCCACCCTGAACCCCACCGAAGCCTTTGCTGCTCTCACCCAAGTAGCGGAACTCGATGCTCAAATTACCGCACTTGAAGAAGGGGTTGATGCACAAGTAGCGGATGCCGTTGCAACTGCAGACGCGCTCAACGCACAAGTTACCACCCTTCAAGACGAAGCTGATGCGCAAGTTGCACAACTTGAAGAAACCATCGTTGCGCTTCAATCCAACGCAACCCCTGCCCCCACCCTTACATCTGAACCAACCGCAACCGCTACCCCTACCGAAGAGCCTACCGCTACAACTGAACCCACTGCAACTGTTGAGCCGACCGCTGAGAGGTTGAGTGGTCGCCGTCTCTATCGCATTAACGCCGCTGCATCCAGCGTTCGTTTCGAGTTGGATGAAGACCTGCGCGGGGATCGCATCACGGTTGTGGGCACGACTAAGG
>CAIRDJ010000039.1 GCA_903877335.1 uncultured Chloroflexota bacterium
GAGGCACTCGGCATTGCTGAGCTAGGCATTCAATGTGGGGCGGTGTGCGTTTATCACAACCGCATAGCAGAAGCTGTCAACGCTCTGCAGGGGACATCCATACCCGTTGCTGCGGTTTCAACCGGATTCCCTGCTGGTCAAACTCCGCACGAGTTGAAACTCAAAGAAATCGTTGCTTCTGTAGAAGCAGGCGCGAAAGAGATTGATATTGTTATCTCGCGCGATTATGTTCTGACGGGGAAGTGGCGTGCCCTGTACGATGAAGTGCAACAATTCCGCCAAGCGTGTGGAGAGGCGCACCTCAAGACCATTCTTGCCACAGGTGAGTTGGGGTCGCTCTCCAATGTAGCACGCGCTAGTTGGGTGTGCATGATGGCGGGGGCAGACTTCATCAAGACCTCAACCGGCAAAGAATCGGTCAATGCCACTATACCCGTTGGGTTGGTGATGGTACGCGCCATCCGTGAGTATGCACAACACACCAACTATCACGTTGGCTTTAAGCCAGCCGGCGGAATCCGTACTGCTAAGGACGCGCTCTTGTGGCAAACCTTGATGAAGGAAGAGTTGGGCAACGAATGGCTAGAGCCGTCTCTATTCCGTTTGGGTGCTTCTAGTTTGCTAACCGATATTGAACGCCAACTCTCACATTATTTGACCGGGCGTTATGCCGCTGAACATCACATGCCAATGGGGTAAACAACATGCCAACAATTGCAGAAATCTTTAAGACGATGGACTACGGACTTTCTCCCGAATCGCCCAGTGTAGCAACGCAATGGCTCGCCAGTCATCAACACCGCTTCGACTTGTTCATCAACGGGGAATGGGTTGCCCCTTCCAGCGGACAGTACACCCCCGTGATAAACCCCGCCAATGCCCAAGAATTGGCACAAGTGGCACAGGCAAACGCCGCCGATATAGATCAGGCATATCACGCCGCGCGAAGTGCGTTTGAAAGCTGGAGTCGTTTGGATGGGCATGTGCGTGCCCGTTACCTATATCAGATTGCCCGTCAGGTGCAAAAGCATCAACGTTTGTTGGCAGTAGTGGAATCGCTCAACAATGGTAAGTCCATCCGTGAATCGCGTGATCTGGACGTTCCGTTGGTGGCACGTCACTTCTACTATCATGCTGGGTGGGCACAGCTTCAATCTACCGAATTGGCATCCTATCAACCGTTGGGAGTGGTGGGGCAGATCATCCCTTGGAACTTTCCGCTGTTGATGTTGGCGTGGAAAATTGCCCCAGCGCTTGCAATGGGGAATACGGTTGTCATCAAGCCTGCCCCCTATACCCCACTCACCGCTTTGCTCTTTGCAGAAATTCTTGCAGAAGCTGGGTTGCCTGCTGGGGTCGTCAACATTGTTCCCGGCGGAGATGAGGCAGGGGTGGCAATCACCTCCCATCAAGGGTTCGACAAAATCGCGTTCACTGGCTCAACCGAAGTCGGCAAGATCATTCGCCGTGCAACCGCCGGACGCGGACAAAAACTTTCGCTAGAGTTAGGTGGCA
>CAIRDJ010000040.1 GCA_903877335.1 uncultured Chloroflexota bacterium
CTCTGGCAGCGACGGAACAGGTTGCACGCTGGGCGGGGTGGTGGCTTGCATGGGGGAGCGTGGTAGTCGGGATTTTTTCAGGAATCGTGTCTGTTGGCACAGCATGGATGAGGTTACAGCAATGAGTAAACGACGTGAGTATCAATTTTGCCCGATGTGCGGTACAGCTCTCATCGAACAGGAGCGCACAGGGGCGTTGCGCCCGATTTGCCCCGCTTGTGACTACACAGTCTACTATGATCCTAAGGTGGCGGTGGTCATGTTGCTGGTGCAAGATGAGCGCGTCTTGCTCATCAAACGCGCTGTCGACCCTCAGAAGGGCAAGTGGGCCCTTCCAGCAGGATTTGTGAACGCCGGCGAAAATCCCCAAGAAGCTGCCATGCGCGAAGTGTTGGAGGAAACCAATCTAGTCGCCGAACATCCACGCTTGTTGGACGTGTTCTATCATCCTGGCGACGGCTCTGCCGACATCATCATCGCCTACCAGTTGGAATGGGTGGGTGGGGAACTTTTGGCAGGCGATGACGCGCTGGAGGCGGATTGGTTCACGGCGGATGCGTTGCCCCCCACTGCTTTTTTGACCACGCATTGGCTACTTGAACGCTGGCAAACACACACACTCTATTGATGGGTAGAGGGTGTGGAAGCGTTCGTTTCTCGAAACTGAATGAGGCGACGTTGCTCATCTAAGAGCAGTTCTTGCTCTGCTGCCAACGTTGCTCCGATGATCCCAGAGTCGTTGAGGAGCGTCGTCGGGACGGTAGGGGTTTTCACCTCGATGAACGGGATGAACTTGTCATGCTTCTTGCTCACCCCCCCGCCGATGATGAACAAATCTGGAGAGAAGAGGGCTTCTAACCTTTCAAGATAACGGGTGACGCGCTTTGCCCATTTTTTCCACGAGAGTGCTTCCGCTTTGCGTGCGCTGTCCGCCGCATACAATTCGGCATCAACCCCTTTGAGTTCCATGTGTCCAAATTCGGTATTGGGCACGAGCGTCCCGTTGACGAAGATGGCACTGCCGATGCCCGTTCCGAACGTCAACACAATGACCACGCCGTGCGGAACGCTTTTGCCTGCACCAAACCGAAACTCGGCAATGCCGGCAGCATCTGCATCATTCAACAGACAAATTTGACACCCTGTGACATCTTCTAGCAAGGCTTTCGCGTCAATGCCTATCCAACCTTTATCCACATTTGCAGCAGAAAGCGTGATCCCGTTCTTGACGATGGCGGGAAAGGTGCATCCGATCATGCCGGAATAATTGAAATAGTGTGTCATCTCTGCAATAACTTCTGCAACAGCATAGGGGGTGCTGGGGTCTGGCGTTGGAATGCGATGCCGCTCCGTGATGAACTCCCCCGTCTCGGTATTGACGATTGCTCCTTTAATGCCACTGCCACCAATATCAATTCCCAATAATTCCATGAGCGTTTCTTTTATCCTTTGTGTATAATAACTGTTTAGCGTTCAAAGCATCACGTGCGTGCCTTTGCCAAAACCAAAACGGTTGATCTAACGTGCATTTTACAACAAATCAATCAACTTGGCCGGTCATCGAGCATGCCCACCCCATCGGTTCTCGTGCTCCATGATGATCCCCCTGAAACCGTTTGGCTTTTGACCCACTGATTTTTTGAGTGGGGGGGACGCGCCCATGCAGAACGAACGTGCTTTGAAAGTGAAACTATATTTGTTGGTTTCACACTTGCTGACCCAGTTGGCGTGTGGACTTTGCCAACGGCGGAAGGGCATGGTGCGACCCCATCATGGGCATTATATACCAATTTTTAGACAGAGAATACCTACAAGCTGTGGCAGATTGTGGGGTGTTCGTTGAACAGGGTGGGGGTTGGGCCAGGGGTGCGCCAACCCACGCCTCGCCACTGTTCTGCGCCCATGCTTGCGCATGCAGGGCAGGTTTGATAGAACTAAGCACATGAACCGTCGCCGTCAGAGTTACTCAAACGCGAACCCACCGAGCTGGTTTGTCTTTTTGACAGGACTGGCATTGGTGATGGGGATGTATTACCTGTGGCAGGGGGGGCTTTCATACTTGAGCACCGGGGGCTTGGGCGTGGAAGAAGCCACCCAACGCGCTCAACTGATCGCCACTTCGACCGCCGAGCAAGCGCAACTGAACGCACGCCCAACCTTTACGCCCATCCCCACCTTCACCGACACGCCCACTTGTCAGACGTTCACCGTGAACGTCAACAGCGCGGTGGTGCGCCAGTACCCCACCAGGAATTCATCCCAGTTGGAAGTATGGAACGAAGGGACAGAGGTCTGCGTCATTCAACAGATCATCGGGACGGAGTGGTATCAGATAGATTGGAAACCGCTCACCAGGCGCATTGATGAGGCGTACATGCACCAAGATGTCATTGAGCCGCGCTACCCAACGCCCACCCCAACTGATACCAAAACCCCGCTCCCCTCGGTCACGCCGGTTATCATCACACCTGCCCCCACCCGTGATCCCAATTTCATTCCCAGCGTCACGCCCCTTCCCTTGCCCACCGTCACCCCGCCTGTCCGCGTCACGCTTGCGCCTGCCGTGCCCTCCCCCAGCGCGATCCCAATCTACAGTGCGTAAAACCAGAGGAACCCGCTCCTTTATGCCCCCAAGGTCCGCAAGACGGCACGCACAGGAGAGCCACACAAGTGGTCAAGTTTGAGAGGGAGCGCGATCAATTCATAATCCCCTTCAGGCACATCGCGCAGTTGTAACAGCTCAAGATTGACGATGCGATGTTGGTAGAGCGCGTGATGGCAAGGAAGGGTGGTGCTGTCGAACGCATCC
>CAIRDJ010000041.1 GCA_903877335.1 uncultured Chloroflexota bacterium
GCATTTTGTGGGAGTTGCACGCGCTTACGGCTTTCGCCTGATGGCAAATTATACACCTGCCTGTTTGCCACCAACGGCTTGGATATCTTTACGCCATTGCGTGAGGGTGCCTCTGATGACGACTTGACCGCGCTCATTGCCACGCTCTGGCAAAATCGTACCGACCGCTACAGCGAAGAACGTGGGGAGGGCAAGCCTAACCACGGTTCTAACCGCATTGAGATGTACTATATTGGTGGCTAAACAAACCTTAATTTGTCCTGTCTTGATGTGCTATGATGATGCACCTTTGATTATCCATGTTTGAGGATTGACCATCAGCTATGCCTCTTGTCGCCCATAGCCAATTACCCTCGTTTGAAAAACTGCGTGAAAACGGACACGAAGTTTTATCGCTGGATTACGCCTTAAAGCAGGACATCCGAGAATTGCACATTGGGTTGCTCAACATGATGCCAGACTCTGCTTTACAGGTGACGGAACAACAGTACATGCGCCTAGTGGGGAGCAGCAACAAGATTGCCCAGTTCTATGTGCATCCATTCACCATTCCCGGCTTAAACCGTAGTGCAGACAAACAAGCCCACATTGAAAAATACTATCGCTCATTTGAAGAAATTCGCACCGAAGGGTTAGATGCGCTCATCATTACAGGGGCGAATGTGGCAAACCCTAGCCTAGAACAAGAACCCTTCTGGGAGCCACTCACCGAAGTGATGGAATGGGCATCACAAAACGTCCCCTCCGTTTTGTGTTCATGCCTTGCCACGCACGCGATCATGAAATTCTTCTATAACATTGATCGTCAGCGGATGCCCCAAAAGAAGTGGGGGGTGTATAGCCACCGCGTCACGATGCCGTCACATCCCCTCTTACGGGACATCAACACGCGCTTTGATGTACCCCATTCACGCTATAACGATGTCAGTCGAGCGCAATTTGAATCCGCAGGTTTGGCAATTCTGATCGAGAGCGCACAAGCTGGGGTACACATGGCAGTGAGTGCCGATCAATTCCGCGTGATCTATTTGCAGGGGCATCCCGAATATTATACGAATAGCCTGCTGAAGGAATATCGGCGTGACTTGATGTTGCATCTCCAAAGTGATGCCGAACAACCTCCGTTCCCAGATCATTACCTTCCAGAGGAGGCACAAACTCTCATTATCGCTTACATAGACGCAGCGCGACAGGCATTGCGTGAGGGGGTGGCGTTGCCTCCTTTCCCCGAAGATGAAATCATTCCATTGTTGGATAACACTTGGAATGATACGGGCAAGTCGATTTTCAATAACTGGCTTGGCTTGGTTTACCAACTCACCAATGTTGACCGTCGCAAGTTATTCATGGATGGTATTGACCCACAAGACCCACTCGGTATTCGTTAACCGCAGAGTGACAGATCAATGGCACGCTGCTGATCTGTCTAAGCCCACTTTTTTTCAGTACACTTAGGCGAATTTTGTTCAATTACAAACTTCGGATAATTTGCTAAGGATATTGCTTGAATGGAAACTACACTTCCTTTTTTCCGTGATCCGTCTCAATCCACAGATGCCCGTATCCATGACCTGCTGTCACAAATGACCCTCGCGGAAAAGATCGGGCAGATGACACAAATCGAAAACCTCAGCATTGCCCCCCAAGATGTCTCCGATTATCTGATCGGTTCTGTGTTGAGCGGTGGCAACGGCACCCCTCAACCCGAGAATAATCCCCATGCTTGGGCAAAGATGGTCTATGATTATGTGGAGGCGTCCCTTCACACCCGTTTAGCCATTCCACTGGTCTACGGTGCAGATGCTGTACATGGGCATAATGGGGTGAAGGGGGCAACCATCTTCCCCCACAATATCGCCTTAGGAGCAACGCGCAATGCCGATCTGGTGCGCCAGATTGGGCAGGCAACTGCTCAAGCGATGTTGGCAACAGGCATCTATTGGAACTTTGCCCCTGCCGTATCCGTCCCGCGTGACATTCGCTGGGGGCGGACGTATGAGGGATACAGCGA
>CAIRDJ010000042.1 GCA_903877335.1 uncultured Chloroflexota bacterium
CTCAAGCAGGTAGTAGGATTGACGATCTCCTAACTGGTCAAGCGCACGCCAGACTTGCTCGGCATCTTTGACCTTTTGGATACCCATTGAGCCGGCTTCTGTGCGTGGCTTTAAGACCCAAGGAGGGGGGACATCCGCCATGTATGCCCGCAATTCATCGTAGTTCTTGATGCCGATGAAGGGAGGGACAAGGATACCAGCGCGGTGGGCGGTTTCGCGCATGGCGAGCTTATCGCGGAAAGGGCGGATTTGGCTAACGGTTAGCCCACTCAAGCGCAAATGCTCGCGTAGGATTCCCGCCAGTTCCATCTCAAATTCATCAAGGGGCACAATGTAGTCTATGTGTCGCCCACGGTTCAAATAGGTGACGGTGTTGATGACATCTTGATACTTGGTGAAATCGGGAGTCAAGAAGATTTCATCAATATCATTCATGTTCCACGCTTCATTGCGTTGTTTTTCTTCCGTGAGTAACAAAACGAAACACCCCAACGCCTTGACCTGCTGAATCATCGGGGTGCCTTTGAAGGTATTGGTGATGAAGAGAACGGTTGGGTTGCGGTCTACCATTTTCAGCTACCTGCTTTGGCATTTAAGATAGTTGATTATAACGCATCCACTTACTAAACACACACAATTGCAACAACCGTTTTCTACGGGTTTCTTTTAGCTAAGGTGCACAATGTTCTAGCGGATAGCATTCACGACTTGAGCCGCCAATTCATGCTTGCCAAAGGCGGGAATGATGTACGCCCCGGCAACCAAGGGTTTAACCGCTTGGGCAAGCTCAACGGCTATCTGCACCCCAACTTGTGGGGCGGTTTCGCCTGCCTGCTCCAACCGCGCAAAGATGCTGGGAGGGATGGAAATCCCCGGCACTTCGTTGTGCAAGAAACGCGCTTGCTTAAGGCTGAACAGGGGCATGATCCCCATCAAGACTGGAAAGTCAAAGGTTTTGTTGAAGCGTGCTTCATACGCTTGCAAGAACTGTTCCACCTTGTGCGCTTCAAAGACGGGTTGCCCCAAAGCGAAGACTGCCCCACCTTCTATCTTGCGTTCTAGCAAATCCAGTTCACGGTTCAAGTCGTCTGCAAACATATTCAAGGCACACCCCACGGTGAAGTGAGTGGGCTTGCCGATGCTGTTTCCGCCTAAGTCCGTGCCCTGATTGAAGTTGTGCGCGATCACATCCATCAACTTGGATGGGGCAATATCAAAGCTGTCGGTTGCGTCGGGGTAATCCCCAATCTTGGTGGGGTCGCCCATCGTCACAAATAGATTGCGCAAACCTAGCGCGTGCGCCCCCAATAGATCGCCCTGCACCCGTAGCAAATTACGCCCGCGCGTGGGGAAGTGTAAAATCGTTTCTAACCCCACCTGCGTTTGTAACAACTGACACAACGCCCAAGGACTCATCCGCATTTTAGCAGCGGGGCTATCGTTGATGTCTAGCAGGTCTGCTCCAGCTGAACGCAACAAGTCCCCCGCCTTCAACAAGTGTTCAAATTCATAACCGCGCGGTGGGGTCATCTCAACCGTGATGGTGAACTGGCGGTTGAGCAAGCGCGTTTGTAGCTCGGTGGGTTGATGCTCGGTTGCGGTGGGTGCTTCGGAGGGGAGTGCCTCGCTTAGGATGAGGTCAATGCTGGGGGTGTCCACTTTATCCAACGCAAAGCGCATGGAAGCAATGTGCGATGGGCTTGTGCCACAACAACCGCCCACGATGCACGCCCCCAGTTGCTGTAGCGTGGTGGCGGTTTGACCGAAGTAATCTGCGCTAGAAGGATAGATGGTGCGCCCCCCGATTTGTTCGGGATAGCCGGCGTTGGGCATGGCGGAGAAGCGTGCTTCTGGCACAGATTGGCGCATCAACTTGAGGATATTGGCAATGTGAGAAGGTCCGCCGCTGCAATTCACCCCAATGACATCCGCCCCCGCCTGATGAATCTCGCGTGCCACTCGTCCGGGTAGATACCCCAACCGTGTGCGACTGTCCGCATTGAAGGTCATTTGGGCGACGATGGGTAAGTCGGGTTGTAGTTCACGGGCAACCGCAAGCGCAACCAATAGCTCATTGTGATCGGTGAAGGTTTCTAGCAAGAGTGCATCTATCCCTTCCGAGATCAGCACCGAGAGTTGCTCATGGAAGGCATGATAGACCTGCTCACGCTCCAGCTTACCGAAGGGTTTCATCGGGACACCGAGCGAGCTGACGGATGCCACCACGAACACCCCCTCGTGTAACGCGGTTGCCCAACGCGCGAGTTTGACCGCTTGTCGGTTGACTGCTTCTACAGCGTCTCCCAAGCCATATTCAGCGAGGCGATACCGATTCGCTCCGAATGTATTCGTTTTAATGAGTTCCGCCCCTGCTTGAACATACTCGCGGTGAACATCCGCCACACGTTGTGGATGAGAGACGCACAAATATTCAAAGCAGGTATCTAAAGGATCGTTCCCACGACTGTGAAGCAATGTGCCCATTGCCCCATCGGCTAGGAGAGGCTTAGGTTGCTCTAAACGTGTTAGAAATGGGGAGGTGGTCATAGGGTCTTTTAGCATCCCAATTGTGTGTGTAAGCTATCAAAACGGGCGCGGAACGCCACTTCCATCTGACTGCGTTCCATTTTGGGTAGCAAAGTGGCGCGTACTGCATTCAGCACCAGTTGCTCCAGCGTGGCAAGATCAAATCCAAAATGTGCCATGCACTTTTGATATTCTCGGGTGAGCGTGGTGTTGAACATGGGGGGATCATCGCTATTGACGGTGACGTTCAAGCCATGTTGCTTCAAGCGTGGGAGGGGGTGTTCCTCGAAAGAACGGGCAACCCCTAACGCGACGTTGCTGGTGGGGCAAACTTCCAACGGGATTTGTGTTTGTGCTAAATATGCCAGCAACTCCGCATCATGGATGGCAGTTACCCCGTGCCCAATTCGTGCCGTGCCCAGCATCTCGATTGCATCCCAAATGTTGTGTGCCCCCACAATTTCCCCTGCGTGGATGATGGCACTCAAGCCGTTTTCGTGAGCATAGCGCACCATCTCGATATAGCGCTCGGTTGGTCCTGCGCTCTCTTCGCCAGCAAGCCCCAACGCGACCACTCCCTTGCCCATCCCACTGACCGCCCATTCTGCCACGAGCATATTGTTATCGCGCTTGGGTTCTTCGCGTAACATGTCAATGATGAGTTGCATATCCACTCCCAAGTTTGCCTGTGCCCAAGCCCGTGCGCGGTTGATAGCGTCCAGTTGTTCATCAAACGGAATTCCTTTTTGTTTCCAGTGTGTGTAGGCGGTATACGTCACTTCGCTATAGACGATGTGTTGGCGTGCCTGCTCTTTCAAAAATTCACGAGCGATGAACTCAATATCTTCTGGGGATTGAATACATTGTGAGGAGGTGAGGTAAATCTCCACGAAGTGCCGAAAGTCCCGAAACTGATACCACTCTTGTAGCCCCTCAACGGTATCAGCAGGCAGGGCAATCTTGTTTTTATGGGCAAGGTGTAGCAGGGTCGTGGGGGTGGTTGCCCCCTCCAGATGGACATGCAATTCTACTTTAGGCATTTGCTCGATGAAGGAATTAGAAGGATTCATGGTTAATCTCTTGTAACTATTTCACGGATCGTAAAGCTGGGTTGCGAACACCCCGTCTTGAAGTGACCTGAGGGTGGGTGAAGGTTGCTTATTTATAATAATAACCAATGGCTAACAGAAATGCAATGCATTAGCCCAACAACCGAACATCAATTTCTTCGGCATAGTTGGTGTGCATGTGTGTTTTCACCCGGTCTAAGGCATGTCCAAAGTTCCCCAGCACCCACATCAATTTGACCACCGCGCTGCTTGAAGTCATGTCTGCGCCAGAGATTGCCCCAACGCGAATGAACTCTGCCCCCGTCACATAGAACATTTCTGCCGCGCCAATCTGCGCTTGGGTGGTAATCACCACGGCGATTCCCCGCGCGATCATGCCCTCGATGCTGGGCAAAAGCGAATACGCCCCCAAATACGGCAAGTTGCCCGCCCCAAACCCTTCAATGACTAGCCCCTGTAAATCGGTATGGGCGATTGCCTCTACCACTTGAGGAGATAGCCCCGGTGTCACCTTGAGCAAGGCGACGCGCCCATCAAGGTTGTCTTGCAACTGGCAGGGTGGCTTCATTCTGGGGGCGGTTGCCTCGTGTTGGAATTGATAGCGCAACCCAATGCGTGCGACTTCTGGCGCGTTAAACGAAGTGAATGCATCAAAGTCAAACACGCTATGTTTGATCGCACGGGTGGCGCGTAAGACCTTGCTCCCGAACACAATCAACACGTCATGAAGCTGGCGTTCAACCGCCAAAGCCGCAATGCGAAAGGCGTTAATCAAGTTATTGCGAGCATCCATGACCAACCCGCCTGTGAGGGGGACTTGTGCCCCGGTGAGGATGATGGGTTTGTTGAGTGTGTGGAGCATGAAGGCGAGCGCACTCCCCGTGTATGCCATCGTGTCCGTCCCGTGTGTCACCACAAAGGCATCATACTCGTCGCGTCGGGCAAAGATTGCTTGGGCGATCTGTTGCCAATGGGCGGGATTCATGTTGCTACTGTCGATGTTCATCAAAAATTCTGTGTGCGCCAGTTGGGGTTGTTCGGGTAAAAGCGTTTCCAACTGGGTTAGCTCTGGCAAAGTTTTGTATAGATCAAGTGGGGTATCTGGCGGGCGCAATCCCCCCTGTTGCGTATCATGAATCATGGTGATGGTGCCACCTGTGGTGAGCAAGCAAATCTTCTTGGGCATCATGAACCTCCTCAACGGGTGGGTTAAAACTTGCGCCCCCCTCTTTTTTGTTGCGCATTAGCGTCAATGACCTTACACTATAATTGCCTGTAAGTCATTGTTAACCCAAGCTATGCGCTCTCACAATGCAATTTTCTTAACGATCATTCTAGTGTTGATGGCATGTCAACCTGCCAGGGGTCTTTCTGAGCCACCCCTCCTGAAGGTTCGTGCGCAAGAAACGCAGGCATTATCACCTTTGCTTGCCTTGCCAACCGTCACCCCGTTGTTGGGTGGGGCATTGCCTACTCCGATGGGATCATTGCAGATTCCCACGCTCGCTGTCGAGAGCCTCCCCACCATCCCCCATGCTACGTTTGATCCTACCCAAGCAGGCATCAGCTCGACGGTGCTGGCAAGCAAAACGCCCGTGACCGTTACCCCATCACCGCTCGGTGCTGCGCAACAATTAGATTCTAACGGGACGGGTGCTTCCAGCAATATCACGCAGGACTTTGTGGTTCATGTCCCCAATCCTGATGGGGTGATTTGTACCGAAACTCCCTGGTTTTATGAGCATGTGGACGTAACTGCTTGCCCTGTAGAACACGAGGTAGAAGGTTACGCAACCTTGCAACGTTTTGAAATCGGCTATATGGTCTGGTTGAGTTTCAACAACAAAATTTATGTGATCTACCATACCGCGGAAACTCCACGATGGAGCAGTTATGATGATGTGTGGCAAGAGGGGATGCCGGAGCGTGACGATTCTTGGTACACGCGCGAGAACCAACCTCCCCAAACTTGGCAACCTCGCCGAGGATTTGGTGAGATTTGGCGCAGGTTTGAGGATGTGCGCTATCGCATTGGTTGGGCGGTGCAAGAGTGGGAAACACCTTACATGTCCCGCTTTCAAGCGGGGCAAGATGGTAGCATGATGTTTCAAGACCCCTACAATAACATTTTCTATTTGCAAGCGCGTGGCGAAGACTGGGGCTTGTATCGCCCACGCTGAGGAGGCACACCATGCGTTTCATTCGTAAGCTACTATGGTTCATGCTGGACGCTTTCATCAGCATGATGCTACTCACTTTAGCGATCGCATTCGCGCTTGATCCGCGTTCGGGATGGGGGGTGGTTGCTGTCCTGATCGGGTTGTGGAGCTGGCTTCGGGTTAACCGCGCGCGCTATGGCAACCATCGCTTGTTGGTGGGGGTGGCGTTGGTGTTGATCGCGACCATCACAATGGGGAGATCGGTCTTTTTGCCCGAACCGCGCTACCGCGTCGACACGCCCAATCAAGTCCGTTTCGGCGATCATGGGGATGGCTTCCTGACTGGATTGAGCTACACGTTTTCAGACTTGAAGCTCACTCAAGGATTGGTCTTCCATCGTGTGGAAGATGAACCCATTAAAATAGAGGTGACGTTAGCAGAAAACGTGGTGGTACTTGACGGGGAATGGCTCATCACGGGGGGAGAAGTGCAAGCCAGCGTGGGAATGAATAAGACCATCTTTCTTCCTGTTACCCAAGCGACATGGGATGCCAATCAGCTGGATCAACAAACGGAAGCTGTCGCGCCGAGCGTCACCTTTGAGCTTCCCGTCACCGACGATCAAGTTCATCATGAGGTGGAACTTCACATTCTGGCGGAGCTTGCTTTCCCTAGCCCCAAGACTCAAGCCATCGTCACGCAAACCCTTGAGCGTAAACTGACTTTGTACGTGGGGTCGTCAACAGAGTTCATGGATCGCTTACGCGCCAATCGACACCAAGCGGTGCAGAATTTCATGAAGGGTGGGGGGGATGTTGGCGCGTGGTTGGTTGGGATAGTGGGTCTGGCATTGACTGTTTGGGGGGGCATCGTGGTGCAAAATCACATGTTCGCACCCCATTCACCTGCCACGCTGGCTCGTTCGCAAATGCGCCTAAAGACCATGAAACAGGCACACATACGAGTCTACGATTTGCCCCCTTCTGAAGGGGCATACGTGGAAAGCCTCGAGGCATACTCTGCTTTCGACCGCGCTGGCATCCAACCCCAGGATGTCATCATCCGCATTGGAAGTAAGCTAACCCAAACCCCTCAAGAAGTTTATCAGGCATTGCGCTCGGTTAACGATTTGTCGAATGTGCCGATCAATGTGTGGCGAAAAGGGGAGGTGCTAACCCTGCTGCTAGAGTTTCAACGCGATCGCGCGGATCATACGAAACAAAAAACCACTTCGTGATGAAGTGGTTTTTGGATGAGCGGGTGATGGAATTCGAATCCATGACCTTCTCCTTGGCAAGGAGACGTTCTACCGCTGAACTACACCCGCGCAAATACCGTCTCATTAGCTTATCTCGGATTGGTGGGCTTTGCAAGGGGGAACTTCTATGTTTTGTAGAGAAAGGATGAAAACCCAAAAATGACCGCCTTAAGTGGCTCGACCCTAGAAAAAATATTGCTTCATCTGAATTTTGACCGTCACCCTACCCCTAGCTTTGAGACGCTTGCCGAGTTGCTGGGGCGTTATGTGCGGGCGGTCTGCTGGGGGAGTGTCTTTCGGATTAGTCGGCTTGCCACCCTTCCCACGCCTGAAGCCCGCGTGCGCCCTCCCGAAACCTTCTGGTTAGATGCGGTTGAGCGGGGGGGCGACGGAACTTGCTTCGAGAGCAACTGGGCATTTCATGCGTTGTTGTGTGCGCTGGGGTTTGACTGTGAGTTAACGCTCAATGATATGCACGATCAACCGCCCGAATGTCACAGCGCGCTCGTTTGCCACCTGCAGGGGAGGCGGTATCTGGTTGATGTTGGCTTGCCTCTTTTTGCCCCGATCGAAATTTTGCCCCAACAACAAAGCACGGCGCAATCTCTATTTTACAAGTATACCCTTCGACCCGTTGCCCCCGACCAATATGAAGTCTTGCGCCATCCACACACCCGCTCGCAATGCTTCTTGTTCTTAAATCGCGCGGTAGCCCTCGAACGTTACGTAGCCCGAACGCACGAGGATTATGAACCCGATGGTTATTTCTTAGATGCAGTTATCATCCACAAAGTCATCAACAACAAGATATGGCGTTTTAATGGGCGAGAATCATTGAGCCAGATTGAGACATTCTCGAATAAAAACGAGAAGCAAGTGATCTCATTGTCTAAACCGATAGCGAGTGCCCTTAGTGCTACCTTCAACATGGATGTTGAAACGGTGAAGATTGCGTTATACGCGGCACACTTGCACGCGGATAGGTGAAAATGGTTTCCAATATGGTTCACGAGACCGTTGAGATTGGGGCACAACACCTTCGCGACCGCGCAAAGTCCGCCCGATGCTGTGCGCTGTAGAGAAAGCGACTGCAGATTATTTCAATCGTAGCAGGTGTTGAAGGTGGCAGAATCTTGCGACCTGCCGTTGATAGTCTACATTACAGGTGGCTTAGCGGTTGCTGGTATTGCTAGGTTTAGCAAATAGAATCCGTCCCGCCTCGCGCGTGATAAGGCGTGTCACCTCCACGTTGATAGTGCGGTCTAGGTAGTTGTTTCCGTTTTCGATAATCACCATCGTGCCGTCTTCAAGATAACCCACGCCTTGATTCTCTTCGCGCCCTTCTTGAAGAACATAAATGGAGAAGGATTCGCCAGGAATGTAGATGCTACGAACAGCGTTGGCTAAGGCGTTGATGTTTAGCACCATGACGTTTTGCGCGGTTGCCACCTGATTGAGGTTGAAGTCATTGGTGATGATGCCACCATTGCGTTGAACGGCAAGCGCAACCAATTTATCATCCACCTCACTCAACAGGGTTATGTCATCCTCAATGATGCGTAATTCAATTTGAGGATCGCGCTGTAGCTCATTCAAGATTGCCAAGCCACGTCGTCCACGATTGCGCTTGATAGAATCCGATGAATCTGCAACCTGATGCAGTTCCGACAAGACAAAGCGTGGGACAATTAACTTCCCTCCTAAAAAGCCCGTCTGGGCAATTTCCACAATGCGTCCATCAATCAGGACGCTCGTATCCAAAAGGAGTTCGCGCTCATTTCCTTGGCTATACAGGCGAGCATTCTGGCGAAAGAGCGCGATGATCTCTTTGGCGCGCGCGCCAAATATGGTCAAACTTAAGTAACTCGCCATGGTTGCCAAGAAAATGGGTAGGTAAGTTCCAAAAGGGTGGGGTAAGAGCGAAAGCGGGTAGGTTGCCAGCAAAACCACCAGTAAACCCATAATTAACCCGATGAAAGAAGTCAACATAGTTTCTACAGAGACCTCAGTTAAAATTCTACGGGCGACACGGAGGGGGCGCGTGGTCAAATACGGCGTGATAATTAAGCCAATCAAGATGCCCACCAAAGCAAATAGGACGGTGACGAACTCCGGCGAAAAACCCGTCAATCCTATAAGCTCAACATTGTTCAAGCCAAAGCCTATGCTCAAGAATAAAAAGAAAAACATTCCCAATATGCGGGCGATAAATTCAGCAGACATGTTAACATCCTTACATGGGGATTCACCCCCTATCATTCAATGATGTGGTGATGGGCTTTGGGGTTATTGATTCCATAAAAACACTTTTTATCATCTCCCTCATTTTAATGTAAACTAAACAAAATCGTGACACTAAAAAAAGAAGGTTAATATAGTAGCGTCCGATCAAGTGATAGCGTGAAGATGAATGTATGTCGAAACAACGTGAAGTGCTAATTATCGGCGGGGGGCTAAGTGGCATTGCAGTTGCCTACGCGCTTCAAAAACGCCAAATAGACTATACCCTGATCGAGGTGAAACCGAAGTTAGGCGGGGCGATTTGCACGGTCTATCAAAATGGATACATCATGGATGGGGTCAACCTTGCCCATCGCCGTGCTACTTTAGAGCCAGTTTTAGCAGAGTTGGGAATAGCAGACGCTGTGTACGCACTGGATGAGGAACGGATCGCTTTTGTGCAGGGAACAGATGTGTTGGTGCAACAGTTGGCAAAAAGATTGCACGGGCGCATCATCCAACGGATGGCAGTCACCAGTATCGGTGCCCATCCCTACGGGACAGGCTACGCCATCTGTTTGGAGAATGGGCTAACGTTGAGTGCCAAGCGCGTGGTGGTGGCGGTTTCTGCCCCCTACGCCGAGCGCATCTTTCGCACGCTTGCGCCTAGCATCAGCGAGCAATTGCTCAACTATGAGTATGATCCCATCGTTCGGGTTTCGTTAGGCTATGCCCTCAACGAGTTGCCCTCAACGGACGCGCTAGGTGAGAGCATTACCGTCACGGATCATCCCGCCCGTGTACCGCGAGGCTACGGTTTGATGCAAGTAGCGTGGCGGATAACTGATGCGACTTCCTCGCTCAATCAGGTGGTGGACACGGTGGTTAAGCAACTGGGAGGGAAGGCACCCATTGCGTCCTTCGCCCACTACTGGCGCGAAAGCGATCCCCTTACGGTGGCAAAACCCGAATGGAATCCCTCCGCCATAGAGCAACTTCTGCCAGAAGGTGTCCTCTTGGTGGGGAATTGTTATCGTCCACATGACTTGGGCGAGCGCATTCGATTTGCCGATCATGCAATCCAACAATTATTTCGTTAAGCGATCATCTCATTTTCAGAAGGAAACCACGTAAATGGCTACCGTGTGCCAGTTGACCTCACAGTTTCAAGAGTCCCCAGCGTGTTTATATCAGATGTTCACCGAGAACATCCAACAAGCGCAACGGTTAGGAACACGCTGGGATGTCATTCAAGAGGAGAACTTTCAGCTTGCTAATGGAGGGATCGTTAAGCAGGTGATTGGGTATTCTTCCGCCTTTGCGCGGGTGGATGGGATGGGTGGGTTTGTGAATTTTGTGGTGCGCTTCACTACCGATGGTGTCACCACTGAAGTGGACGTGACGGTCAGCTCACCTTATCAATCGCGCAAGAAGCATTCCAGCTATGATCGTCGCAATCATCATGTGGCATTGCGCCTGCTGGAGTTTTGTGTTGCCCCCTATAGCGAAATTCACACCCACCTTAACTTTGTCAAGCGCGTTTTGAGTGGTTTTTTGCCCCACCCC
>CAIRDJ010000043.1 GCA_903877335.1 uncultured Chloroflexota bacterium
TCGCTTCGCCTTGTGCGTTCTTGCCGTTGTTAATCGCCACGCTGTACGATGCCACCTTCACACCTTCTGCCTCTTTGGGCGATAGTTGGGCAACTGCCCTGATTCATTCGTCCGCCCCTGCCCGTTAGGGCAGGCACATCTCCTCATCGTGAAGGACGGAGGCACGGCTTGATGCAAATCCGCATATTATCGATTGTAGCTTCCACGTGCACTCATCCGCTTGCTTGTCAGGATGTGAGAGTTATTGAATGTGCTCACATTTTAATACGCTATTTTGGTAGCGTTGGAAGGCAAATCGACGTATGATAGACATGTGTGGGATTTCACTGGGAGAATCACAAAGTGGAAATTTTATATGATGTGTTCATTAGCTACGGCACAAAAGATGGTATTGAGCAAGCTCAGTTTTTATACACGGAACTGACCCAACGCGGAAAGCGCGTTTGGTGGGATAAGAATAACATCCGCTTGGGTGAATCTTGGATACAGGAGATTGCAACAGGCATTGAACAATCGGCTAAAATGATCTTCTTAATGTCTCCCCACGCCACACGTAAAGAGAGCATTTGTCACAATGAGATTGTTCACGCACTCAACAAACGAAAACCCATTCTCCCTGTTTTATTGATGCCGTGTGACACCCCCTTTGTGCTCAACACTCATCAATATCTGGCGTGGATAGCCGACCCCCAGCGCATAATAGACCATCTGGAAGCATGGCTAGAGGGCAAACACTTGCCTCCCCATCTGTTCCTGAAAAACGGACAACCTCTTTACACCCTACCCAAAGTGGTCATCCCGCGTGACGAGTGGGTACAGAATCACTTCAACCGATTTTTTGATTCCCCCACTTACTACCACCAACACATTCACCTCATCACCGCTGAAGGGCTACATGGCAAAACCCACATGCTTCATGTGCTGAAAGGCTATGCCGAACAAAGCGATCACTTCATCGTCTTGATGGTGGGGGCAAAAGGGGCGACAGGCAATAACCGCCACCCTAGCCAGAGCATCCCCTCAATCCTCAATGACTTGTGGGCACAGGTGCGCGTGTATGATGTTACCAAGCCGTACTGGGAAATAGCCCAATCTGCTGACCAACTCAGTAACCAACTGGGACGCTTGCGGGGTGCCCTGCACGCGCTTGCTAAAAGCCAAAGTAAGCAAGTGTTGCTCTTGATGGATGACTTGCACCTGTCGCATGATCCAACTTTCCATCAATGGTTACGCTCGTGTGTTAAGGGGCATCCGATCTACATCATTGCCACCTGCCAAGTAGATACGCTCAATCCCTTGCCCCAAGCAGAAGTCTCCACCTATAAGCACCATACTTTGCCCGCCCTCCAAGTGCAAGAACTGGGCAGTCTGTTGGCTCCACCTGATGATGAATTTGCTCGGCATGTGCTGGAAATTTGCCAACATAACCTAACGATCGTTAGCACCTGCTTGTCCCTATATGCCGATGACCTACTGTTAGTGGCGGATGGGGACGGGCATTGGCGGTGTGAACAACCCGATGCCGAAGACTATGGGTTGCCCAATCTTTGGGAAAACAACATGGAAACCGCTATTGAAGTGGCGAGCGAAGTTTTACAAACCTCCACCGATGACCGTGAGAACTATAACTATGAGCGCGACGGCATCCTAGAAGTTTTAACCTGTGCTGCCATCGTGGGGGATAGCATTAGCTTGGATATGCTCCTGGGGACATTTGCCGAAGACGGGTGGACTGAAGCCACGTTAAGCCAGCTCTTGCAACAATTAAGCGAGTTTAATCCCCCCATCTTCAAGACCGAAGCCTCTCCCCTATATACCCATCCAACCCACTGGTGGAGCTGGGCAAGCCAAGCGTGGCGGTGGTGGATCCTCACCCATCCTGAAATTCGTGCTGAGCTACGCGCCTACCACGCCGAAAAACTGTTTGAGCATCTACAAAAGCGGTTGCATCCTCACTTGGACTGGTACTTCTTCTATGACCTAGCAAGCTATGCTTTGCAACAACGCATCTACGACAATCCTAACCATGTTGAGAACAGCTTGGCATATCAACAACGCAACCGCTATGTGGGTTGGTTGGAGCAAGAAACCCGTGTGCGTTGGTTACAAGCCCAATTGGGTTGGTTACAAGAAGAAAAAGC
This sequence comes from uncultured Chloroflexota bacterium, assembly GCA_903877335.1. Classification (GTDB taxonomy): domain Bacteria; phylum Chloroflexota; class Anaerolineae; order Aggregatilineales; family Phototrophicaceae; genus CAIRDJ01. The sequence continues at coordinate 2,142 of CAIRDJ010000043.1, forward strand.
TCCTCCCCATCAAACCTATCCCTTATGGCGCGAGCTGGGCTTGCTCATGGTTTACGGGGATACCCCACGCCCCGATGTGGCAGAGGCATTCCGCACCGCACGCCAACAGGCACAACAGGTGCAAGCAGAGGTTGATGAGGTAGTTAATCTTTTCTACCTTGAAGCAATCGTCTCTCCCAGTCCCATCGCATTGGACTTGCTCACTAGCGCTTGGCAACACTTCCCTAATGTGGGGCAATATCCTCCCGATGCCCCCGAGGTGACACGCTGGCTCGAGGACAAGCGTCGTCCCCTGCACACTGTCTTGTTCCCTCAACAACTCCCCATCGGGAGGCGTTTGCTGAGCATATCAATTACGCAAAGTTCCATGGCGGATTTGTACGTTACGCTGGGGCGGAATGAGGAGGCACTGTCCTTGTATGAACAGTCCCTGAAGACTCTCGAAACCCTCAAAGACCCCCGCTCGATTGCCGTCACGCAAAGTTCCATGGCGGATTTGTACGTGAAGCTGGGGCGGAATGAGGAGGCACTGTCCTTGTATGAACAGGCACTCCAAGCCTTTGAAGCGTTGAAAGCCCCTACTTGGATTGCTTACACGCAACGCGCGATCCTGGCTCTGGGAGAGCCACGCGAAAGCAAGTAGTTGCGTATCAGTTATGACCTACTCCACGCGCGCAACCCGTTGCCAATCAGTAGGGAGTCAGGGCAAGGTTGCCAATCAATGGCATGAAATGTTTGAGATTCCGTGTGTACAGGGGCACTTTCAAGCGAGGATGCACCGATGCAATGAGACAATCGAACGCGCCGACATGATGGCTAAGTCCATAGCTGGTTAGTTGTTTGATTGCCCATGCCATATCGTCAGGCAAAAGTTCTACCAACTCAAAACGCCGTAGGAGTTTGAGTGACTCCTTCTGTGCCATCTTGTTCTGTGCACCTTCTAGCAATTCTAGCCACACAATTTGGGTTATCCCAAGTTGATCTTGCGTCGCCAACCAGTCCTCGGCGGGTTGGTATCCGCGTAGCACATCAACCAAGACGGAAGTATCTAACAACCCTGTTACCA
>CAIRDJ010000044.1 GCA_903877335.1 uncultured Chloroflexota bacterium
AAACACCCCACCACCGCGCTTAAGCCCCCCACCAACATCAACGCCACGAAGGCGCGTTGAATGAACGGGTAACTGAGCGGATCCATCAAGAGTTGTAAGGCATCCATCAACCGCCTCCGCACCCATGTTCATCCGCCAGCAAGTAGGCTTGCCCGTCTTCCATGAAAACTTCCACCGTGCCGGCGTATGCTTGGCGCAAGACGCTCGGTTGCATCACTTCTTGGGGCGTGCCGAACGCCACCACGCGCCGATTTAAGATCAGCATGCGGTCAAACAGACGGCTTGCTTTGCCCAAGTCATGGGTTGCCAAGAGGATGGTCATGCCGTTGGCGGTCAAAATATCCAACATCGCCATGATCTCTTGTTCGGCAACTGAATCCACCCCGTTGAAGGGTTCATCCATGAGTAGCACTTGGGTCTCTTGTGCCAATGCCCGCGCAATGAACACGCGCCGCTTTTGCCCTCCGCTCAACTCGCCGATTTGGCGGTTTGCCAACCACGACAAGCCGAGTGTGTGTAGGAGTGCCTGCACGCGCTCGCGGTCATGTTTGCTGGGGGCACGAAACCACCCGATTTGGCGCGTGCGCCCCATCATGACCACATCGAACACCGTCAGCGGAAAGCTCCAATCAATCGCTTCATACTGGGGAACGTAGCCCACCAAGTTATGACTGGTGCGACAGTCCTCCCCAAAGATGGAGATATGCCCATGCGTGAAGGGGATGAGTCCAACCATCGCCTTGAAGAGGGTGCTTTTGCCTGCGCCGTTCGCGCCGATGATGGCGACACGTTCGCCCTTTTGAACGGTGAAGGTGACGTTTTCGATGGCAGAGACATTGCCGACATAGCCAGCAGATACCGCTTGCACCTCTAAGGCAGGCGCGTGTGTGTGTTGAATTGGGGTGATGATAGAGCTATCCCTCACGGTGATTTATGGTGTGGTGTGGTTGAGTGCTTCAACAATGGTTCGGATATTATAGCGCATGAACGCGAGGTAAGTTGGGGCAACCCCCTCGGATTCACTGAGCGAATCGGTGTATAGCGTGGCAACAGGCACATTGATTTCTTGAGCAAGTTGTTGGATAACCCCCTCACCTGCGCTGGTTTCAGCGAACAGGGCAACCACGCCAGCTTGTGTCAACTGATCGACCAAGCCCGCCAAGTCTTGCAGACTGCTGTCCGCGCCGGTGGTGTTGCCCTCCAACACCGTCGCAATCATGCGAAACTCAAACGTTTCGGCAAAGTATCCCATCGTTTCATGATTCGTCACCAGCAAGCGATGCTCTACAGGGAGAGGGGCAAGGGTGGGCAGGATGAAATCGGTCACCAGCGCGTTGAGTTCATTCAGATAGGCTTGCGCATTGCTGGCGTATGCGTCCGCATGGGCGGGGTCAAGTTCGGTGAGGGTGTCGCGCACGGTGATGGTCCACACCATCACGTTATAGGGATTTTGCCAAACGTGCGGATCACAACCTGCGTGAGCATGACCGCCGTCACTGTCTTGGTGGTCAGCTTCCTCACCCTCACACCCGTAAGCCATCATTGCATCTTCGGCAGGGGTGAACCAAGTTGCGAGGGTTGCTAATTCTGCATGGAGCGTCTCGCAAGATTCATCGTGAGCGGTTTCGTGGTCGTGTGTTTCTGCCTCGTGCTCATGCTCTGGTGCTTCCGCCTCGTCCTCATGATGGTCGTCTAGCCCAAACTCCCGAACGAACACACAGCGCGACACTTCAACCAGAGGCGCGGTGGTCGTATTGGAAAGAATCGGCACGAGGTTCTCCTCAAAATGGATGCCATTGGTGAAAACCACATCCGCGCTCGACAGTGCTGTCAAAGCGCGTGGGGTGGGTTCAAAACTGTGCGGGTCAACACCGATGGGCATTACAGCGGTGACGGTGGCATGCTCCCCCGCCACTTGGGCGACGACATCCGCCAAGATACTAAAACTGGCAACCACTTCAAGCGGTTCAGTTTGGGCAAGCGTGACCGAATGGAGCGACAACATCGCCATGACGAACAGGAACAACCACCAAGATTTGTGCATGAGACGTCCTAGAACTTAGATGATACTGAGTATCAATATACCAAGCGTGCCACAGGCTGGCAAGGGGGACTTTCTTTGCCCGGTGCGTCAAGGTGAGCGTTCCCATAAGAGTGCGCTCAATTCGTGTGCGCTTTGGTTGCGCCCCACGCTATACTATCGTG
>CAIRDJ010000045.1 GCA_903877335.1 uncultured Chloroflexota bacterium
ATACCGAATGCGCGTGCCCCTGCCACCGCCACCGCCAAATCAGGAGCGGATACTTCTAGCATCAAGTACCGCCAATTCAAACCCAATGCGTTAAAACCCGCCTCTTGCATCACACCCGTTGGGTTCTCTGCAATAGGTTGACCAAACGCCCCCACTAATTCTGCTTTATAATTTTGACTCATCTTCAACAAACCACCCTGACAAAAAAATAGCTGACCTCTATTTTACGTGCAATCCCAACCACGTGAGAGGGATATTTCCCTCCCAAGCGCATTGAGTTAGTTAGCGGTGGGGGCTTCTTTACCGAAGGGTAGCCAATCCCCCACCTTAACCAGAAGCCACATCACCAACGCCATGACGATCATCACGCCGTAATCTGTGATCGGAATCCACGTGATCTCATGAATACGACTGATGCCCCCCTCTACGTTGGAATAGACCAGCAACACCGCGCCGATATACAACGCATAGAAGACATTCTTAACGATGGGCTTCAAGCCGAGTCCGTGCATTTGCGTCACAATGAAGATGCCTGCAAACCCGAACATGAACATGGGCCACAAGCGTTGTCCCCCCACTACCGCCACGATTGTTCCATGCGCCAAGACCACGATCTCTTGCACGAACATCCACCACTTGTTGACATGAATACGGGTGAAGAACAGTGTCCCTTGTAGCAACAACAGGAAGGTATAGAAGAAGCCCAGCAGATGCCCCCCTGTGGTTTCCATCGGGTGATACCAAAACGTATAGATCACTGCCCATGCAAAGTAGTAACCGTGATACTTGCGTGCGAACTGCATTACACGCTTGGGGAAGGGTAACTTTTGCCCAAAGAATACCCCGCGCCGTTGGTTCTCCATGATGATGATCCAGATCAGCATGATGATGACCGACCATTGCGAGCTGAAGATGGACACATCTTGCGCCAAGCCATCATACCAAATATGGGTTTGCACCAGGTGCAAGAAGACGAAGAACGCGGTTGCCGCCAGCGCGATCTGATTGACGCGATGGAGTCCGTCGGTATACTTTTTAACGTAGGTTTGCGCATACCAAATTAGCCCCCAGATGGTGAGTTGGTGCGCAAAGTAGAATCCCCAGGCGGTATACCGCCCAGCTAGGGTTTGTTCGGGCAATTGCCAGTAGTACCATGAAGCACCCGCGTCGGGAAGGTGGTCGATGGTTGCCAAGCGTGAACCCAATGCCCAAATGAGAACAGTGAACAGCAAACTAAACAGCACCCCACCCCACATGGCGAACCTATCATGGCGTGACTTTTCTTTGGTGAGCATCATGATGAACCGATAACCTCTATGATGGTGACATTACAAGATTTGATTTAAGAATAATTTCGTGCGCTCATGTTGTGGATCAGTGAAGAAGTGTTCAGGCGTGCCAATTTCCACCACGCGCCCACTGTCCATAAACACCACCCGATCCGCCACTTCACGCGCAAAGCCCATCTCATGCGTCACACACATCATGGTCATGCCCGAAAGTGCCAATTCTTTCATTACATCCAACACTTCTTTAATCATTTCAGGATCAAGTGCAGAGGTCGGTTCATCAAACAGCATGATCTTGGGGTTCATCGCCAACGCACGCGCAATCGCCACTCGTTGCTGTTGCCCACCGCTCAACTGACCGGGATACTTACGCGCTTGCTCTGGAATCCCTACACGCTTGAGCAGGTTCATCGCGGTGTCTTCCGCCTCTTTGCGTGGGCGACGACGCACATAACGCTGCGCAAGCGTAATATTTTCCAACACGGTTAAATGTGGGAACAAGTTAAACTGTTGGAACACCATGCCGATCTCGCGGCGAATGGTGTTGATGTTTGCCACGTCGTTGGTTAGCTCGGTTTTATCCACGATGATCTGCCCTTCTTGATGATCTTCAAGGCGGTTGACACAGCGAATCAAGGTGGATTTGCCCGAACCAGACGGACCGATCACCACTACCACCTCGCGCTCACGCACCTTCAAACTGACATCCTTCAAGACGTGAAAATCACCGTACCACTTATTAACATTATTGATTTCAATAATGTAATCCCCCATTTCTATAGGGGTAGATTGCGCTGAACTCATTTTATCTCCTCCACATCTCTTTCATAAATTCACCACCCGCCTTGATTAGCGACGTGCCGCTCCCACACCTGTTTGCTCTAAGCGACGACTGATCGCGGACATCACGAAGCTGATAATAAAATATACCAACCCGACGAACAGATACGCTTCGCGCACATACGGGCGATATTGCTGTTGACCGTTCACAATGAAGTCGATGATCCCAAAGAATTCGAACAAACCCACCACTGCCACGAGGGTTGTATCCTTGAACAAGCTCACGAATTGGCTCATGATCGCTGGGATCACCGCCCGCAACGCTTGGGGCATGATGATGAGGGTCATCGTCAATCCGCCAGAAAGCCCCAACGCTTGCGCTGCTTCGGTTTGCCCCTTGGGGATGATCTGTAGTCCCCCGCGAATGATTTCCGCTACATACGCGGCGAGGAACAAGGTTAGCCCAACCGACATCCGCACCGCTTGCTCAATATTCGCTGTGCCAGAGATGAAAAATGGTAGAATCAACTTAGCAAAGAACAAAATGGTGATGAGCGGAACGCCGCGCACCACTTCGATGAAGATCGTACATGCCACGCTGATTGCCCCAAGCTGGGTATTTTGACGACCTAATGCCAGCAATATCCCAATCGGCAACGCCAAGACCAACGCCGTCCCCGTCAAAATCAAGGTGAGCATCAACCCACCCCACAACGAGCTAGGGACTACTGCCAATTGACTAGAGCCTTCTATCCCTCGAAACACCACCCAGCTTATGGGTAGCAACAACAACCAAGCCACCAGCAAGAGCCGACTGAAAAGCTGTTGCACGGGTTTGGCGGTGCGCCAGTACACGAGATTCCCCAGTAGCCACCCCACAGCAACCACCAAGACCCCAATGAAGGTGGGCATGGCGATGTCTTGAAAGAATGGGGAAAGCTGGATGGTGAGATAGTCAGCGAGGGTGCGCGTACCTTCATAACGCAGCTCACGTTGAGCCGCTTCACGCACACAGTCTACACTCACCGAACCATCCGCGCAGATGAAGGGGGGCATCTCGCCATATTCGGCAATGCGTTGCGCTTCCACCTTCGCCTGTGTGGTGAACGTCTCTACGCCGTTCAAGATGATCCAAACGTACCCCTGTGCATCGGGGTTTTCTGTACTGGTTTCTAAGGCATACCACCCTTTGGCAGGGAGCGTGACGTTAACCGTTTGGCCAAGGGTGTCCCGCGATACTTGTACGGTCTCGATCACCGCTTCCGTAGCATCCACCACGCGGACCTCAAACGCCAAATCAAAGACACTCAAGTCCAATTGTTGCGCCTGATAGGCGGCGCGCAAATCGTTAAAGACCGTGCGCGAGTTTGCTAACCCCGGCTTTGCCTCTAGGAATCCGTTAAAAGGTGCGGTGGGACTGGCAATCGCCTCAAGCGTGAGTTGTTCAAAACTCAAGCTGATGCTGTCCCCTGCTTCAGCCACAAAAGCATACGGCTCCATCCCTTGTTGGGCGGACACCAGATAGCGAATGGGAGGAGGGGGCAACATCACAGAGAACAACGGGACAAGGAACAGGAGCACCACCGCCACCGCCAACCCTAAGAATGCTGTGCGAGCAACGCGCGCCCATAAGCCCATGCTCAAACCACTGAGGGCAACCATCACTAGGGTGATCGTCGCCACGCGCCCAAGTTGGGTTTGGTCATATTGCCCCACCAAGAGCAAACGCAGGTTATTGTTGATGACCGTCCACTCCGCTTTGAGTAACGACCAAGAGCCAATGCTCCACAAAAACCACACCAAGAACACGCCTAAGAACAGGGTTAACGCGCTGTTCCAACGGTTGCTAAAGAGGTTTTTCAGCAACCATCCGCGTAGCCCAATCGTATACGCAGGAGGTTTGCGCGAAGGTGGGGCATCTTTGGGCGCCACATAAACTAAGTTTGAGTATTCTGTTTGATTCATGACTCCCCCTAACGTGCTCTTAATTTTAGGGTACGGTTGAAAATATTCATGAAGAAGGAGATGAATAGGCTCAAGCCCAAGTAGGTCACCATCAGGACGACGAACATCACCACAGTTTGACCACTTTGATTGTTGGCGATGTTGGCAACGGTATACAGATCGGTGAACCCGATCGCAATCCCCAACGAGGAATTTTTAGCAAGGTTGAGATATTGATTGGTGAGCGGAGGAACAGCAAGGCGCAAGGCTTGGGGTAGGATGATTTGCATCAGGGTTTGATTGTTGGTCAAGCCCAACGCGCGTGATGCCTCGATTTGCCCGTATGGGACGGATTGAATCCCCGCGCGGACAATATCCGCAATGAAGGCGGAGGTGTACAGGCTTAACCCTAAGAACAGCCCTAGATATTCCCCCGACAGGCTTTGACCACCGCTAAAGTTAAAACGGCTTGCGGTTGGAAATTCAAACGCGATCGGGTTGCCTGCGCTTGCCCATGCCAACGCATAGCCCACCCCACCCAGCAAGACGATTGACCCAAGCGCATATTGCAACAGATTGGCGGGGCGACCGGTCTGCTCGTTAACGCGCACGCGCCACCATCCCACCAACCCTGCCAAGCCCACCCCCAACCACAACGCTCCATAGAACCAATCCGAACTGGGCGTTTCGATCAAGCGTGGATAGTAGATACCGCGCCCACTCAAATACATCACATTGGGGATCAACACCAGCGCTTCATCAGGACGAGAGGGCAACACACGGATGAAGCCACTGTAGATGAAGAAGAGTTGTACCAGCAGAGGGGTATTGCGAAAGATTTCCACATAGATGCCAGAAATGTTGCGTAAGAGCCAATTTGGCGTGAGCAACCCCACCCCTAATAACACCCCCAGCAGAGTGGAAGCAACCAAAGATAGCCACACCACGCGCAAGGTATTTTGAAAGCCCGTGAACAACGCACGGAAGTTGGTGTCGGGGGTGAAGATTGGTTGTTGTGCTAACCATTCCCCCACCAGCGGAACGGCTTGCAAGGCGGGCGACCAGTCTGCACGCGGATCGGGACCTTCTGAAACTTCTGTGCCATAGTCGCGCAACAACGCACGGAAGTTAATCGTCAATCCGCTTGTTCCTAAATTATTCAGCAAGTTAATAATCAATAATGCTAAGGCATAAAATGTTACAATTACGAACATGATCTGTATCATGTCGCGTATCGTATCAAGGTTACGATAAAAAGGGATGTGCGTGCGCCGTTGGCGCGTGAACGCATTGAGCGATAAGATTAGGGTGAAGGGTATGGCAATGATGAGACCGAACCAGATTGCTTCGGTACGGGGGATGGTTTCACCCAATGAGGCAGGACTAAAGACCGTGCGGATTTGCCCCCAGAAAAGCAAGATGACCCCGATGTAGCCAAAAGCGACTAGCCGTACCACCGTTGGGTTATTTGCCAAACGCTCTAGGAGCGCGCCTCTTACAGGGCGTGGGCGACTAGCAGTTAAGTTGGAGCTTGTAACAAAGGTATCATTGGGCATAAGGAATCAACCTGAGTAGCTTCAAAAAACCCGCCCGCACACAAAGGCACGGGCGAGCTGTTTTCCAAAAATTACTTACCTTAACCTAAATGACCTAACGCCAAGCGGGAGCGTAGATCAAACCGCCGTTTGTCCACATCGCATTTAGGGAGCCTTCGCGACCAATCCCCAGTGCATCCAAGTTGCGGCTATAGATTTCGCCATAGTTGCCCACAGCGGTGATGACATTCACAGCGAAGTTATTGCTCAAGCCGATGAAAGAGCCAAGATCGCCTTCTGCACCAGCAAAGCGTGGGTCAACAGCAGCAATTTCTTCAGCAGTCATGCCTTGTGTATAACCAAATTCTTCAGCGTGGAAGGTTGCATATACTGTCCACTTGATGACATCACCGAATTGGCCATCCCCTTCAATCCACATAGGTCCGAGGGGTTCTTTCGACAAAGTGTCGGGAAGAATGGTGTATAACGAGGGGTTTGCAGAAGCACCGCGCAAAGCAGCGAGTTGGCTCTTGTCAGACGTCAACACATCGCAGCTGCCTGCTTCAAATGCGGTCATGGTGTCTGCAGAGGTTTCGAGGGGAACGAGTTCAAAGGTGAAGCCCAGTTCGCTCATCGCGTCGGTGATGTTCAATTCGGTGGTGGTGCCGGATTGGGTACAAATGCGGGAACCATCTAAGTCATTGATGGAGCTTACGCCCAAGTCAGCAGGAACCATCAAGCCTTGACCATCATAGAATATTACAGGACCGAACTCACCATCAAGGTCGGTGTCACGACTGAAAGTCCAAGTGGTGTTGCGGAACAACACGTCAACTTGTCCAGTTTGAAGCGCAGTGAAGCGTTCATTGGCGGTGAGGGGAACGAATTCGAGATTATCAGCGGTGACTTCACCAAAGATAGCAGCAGTCACAGCGCGGCAGTAATCTGCATCAAATCCACTTACTTCGCCAGTATCTGGATCAAGGAAGGAGAAACCGGGGAGGCTACCAGCGATACCGCACACCAACTTACCACGAGCGATAATCTCTGCCAATTTGCCCTCTGGCTCTGCTTGACCAAATGCCAAGCCGTTAACGGAAACAACCAGAGCGACAACCAAAATTAGAGTTAACATTACACGATGACGCAATACCATTACGACAAATCCTTTCAAACTGATAGGTTAGGGTGAGAGATTAACAAGAGTGTAATCTTACGACAATTTGATTTATACCATATTTGTGGGTGATCTGCAAATTTACGTTTGTCACAAATTCGATCCGTAAGGATTTTGAAGCAAAGCCGATTGGGTTTTAGCCTTTCACAGAGCCAGCAAGCAACCCACGAATGAAATAGCGTCCTAAGATGATGTAAACCAGTAGCGGGGGCAAAGCCGCCACCACCGCCCCCGCCATTGGCAAGTTCCACTTGACCGCCTCCCCTCCCGCCAGTTGCGCCAAGCCCACCGTGATAGGTTGTGAAGCGACGTTAGGGGTTAAAGTAACGGCAAACAAGAACTCATTCCAGATTTGGGTGAATTGCCAGATGATGACCACCACAAAGCCAGGGATAGAAAGGGGAAATACAATTTCGCGATACATGCGAAAAAACCCCGCTCCATCAATGGCGGATGCCTCCAACATTTCATTCGGAATATCCACGTAAAAATTACGGAAGATGAGTGTGGTGATTGGCAACCCGTACACGGTATGAATCAGGATTAAGCCAGGAAGCCCCCCATATAAGTCAATGGCATTCATAAACTCAAACAGCGGAATCAGGATGGCTTGATAGGGGATGAACATCCCAAAGAGCATGATGGGGAATAAAATGCGCTGACCGGGAACGCGCCACTTGGCAAACACATAGCCGTTCAGTGACCCCATCATGGAAGAAAGCAAGGTTGCCACCACCACCAAGACGATGCTGTTGCGGATTCGTGGACCGAATTCTTCCAACACTTCTAGGTAGCTTTGCCAGTAAACCGTCTCTGGCAAATTCCACGAGGTTGCCAGGTTGATCGTCTCTGGATGTTTGAAGCTAGTGATGAGTACCATATAGACGGGGGTCAAAAAGACGACCGCCAGCAGAATCAAGATCACATATAGGACTACTTGGGAAGTGGTGCGTCGCCAAACAGAATCGGTTATCATGACTACCCCCTTTACTTCTCATCTCGAAGTTGTGTCCACAGGTATGGCACGATGATGACCGCCACCAGAGACAACATTATCATAGCGATGGAACTAGCTTTGGAGAAAGCATTCTCACGGAAGCCTTCGGTGTATACCAAGATGCCGGGCACAATAGTTTGGGCGTTGTCTGGTCCTGCCATAGCGAACACAAGGTCAAAAATTTTTAGGGAGATGTGTCCCAAGACGATCATCGCGCTCAAAATGATGGGGTTCAATTGTGGCAAAACCACATGGCGATATACGCCGAAAGTGCTACACCCATCGACCCGTGCCGCCTCACGCATTTCCTCTGGCACGCCCCGAATACCCGCCAAGAACATCGCCATGGTATAACCACTCATCTGCCACACCGCAGCGATAATCACACCTATCAGGGCGGCGTTAAATCCCTTGGGAGCAATGGATGGTTCAGCTTCGGGTGTATCCAATGGTAGCCAGACATAATCCCACCACCCTGCTAACCAAACGGTCAACAGCACCACAGCTGCCACGATCACGTAAATTAATGGGCTACGCTTGCCACTCAGGGCATAGTTAACCGCTAGAAAAGCCAAGATGGCTAAGCCCACATAGGTCAGAAAAGTAGGGACTTGTGCCCACTCAAAGCCTAGCCACGTCTGGCGGCTACTCATCCATTTGAACATGATCGGTTCAAGTGTAGGGATGAAAGTTGGAAGAATGTTAATGCCCCCGCCCGGCTGAAGCATCCACCGCCAAATTGTGCCTGTCACCACAAACGAAAGTGACATCGGGAACAAGAACACTGTGCGAAAGAAAGCCTCTCCAACAATTTTTTGATCGAGAAGCAAAGCGAGGAATAGCCCCACCAGCACACAACCACCCACAAAGAAAAGTGTAAAAAAGAAGGTGTTGACAAGCGAATTGCGGAAAGAAAACTCCAACAAGTCGGTCATGATTGCGCTATAGTTTGCTCCACCTACGTAGGACTTAACTACATTTGCAGACAAAGGCGGATTAGCAATAGGATTGGTTCCCCAATCCAGCAAAGAAGTATTAACGGTTTGAAGGATGAATCCATAAACAAAAATGCCAATCAAGGCAATTGATGGCATTAACATTAAAAAAGCAACTGCGCGATCACGCTGACTATACATGTGACGCATCCTTTCGCACTCTACAAACGGGAAGGAATAACCCCGATGGGCGGTTGCTCATCGGGGAAGATTTCTAGCGAGGAAGCTAGAGGGAGATTACATGGAACTTCCGCAAGCACCGGATTGCAAGCAGATGGCAGCCATTGCGCTTGCAGCAGCTTCTGCGCTACCAGAGGAGAGGTAAATTTCCATAACTTGGTTGAAGTCGCCCATGAAGCGTTCGTTGGCAGCTGCACCGTGAACAAGGCTACCAACGAGAGCGTTGCTAGACCAGTCTGCAGCAGCAGATTGCAAGTAAGCGTTGTAGAGGTCAGGAGCAGCTGCTACCGCGTTCACGTTAGCAGGAATAGAACCCTTGAGGGGGTTGAAAGCATTTTGACCATCTACAGAACCGAGTAAGCTCAACCATGCGAGGGTGTTGGCTTGGTTAGCAGCATCAACGGGCAAACCGAAGCTGTCGCTCAACCACATGAACGTGCCTACTGCGCCGGGGGTGGGGGCATAACCGAAGCCTACGCCTGGTTCCAAACCGAGCGTGGTGGTCATGTAACCAGCAGCCCAGTCACCCATGATGTTGAAGGCAGCTTCACCGGCTACAACCTTGTCGATTGCTTGTTGCCAAGACAAACCAGCTGCATCTTCCGCGAGGTTGCTACATGCAAGAACTTGTCCGAAGGTTTCAAAGACTTGCACCATTTCTGCGCCAGCAGGATCGGTTTCACCAGTCCAAATGCCGTTCCAACCTTCTGCACCCAATACACCGAGTGCAACGCTTTCCCACAAGTGGTTAACGGTCCATGCTTCGCCCACAACGAGGGGGGTGATGCCGGCTTCTTGAATAGCAGGGCAAGCAGCAAGGAATTCATCCATGGTAGCGGGAACAGCGATGCCGAGTGATTCGACGGTAGCAGGGTTGTACCACATCACGTTGGAGCGGTGAATGTTCACGGGAACACTGTAGATGCCACCTTCGTAGGTCAACAAGTCGAGCAAGTCTGCAGGGAAGGCTTCCATCCACCCTTGTTCTTGATACAAAGTGGTCAAATCTGCCATGCGCCCTGCAACAACCCAGGTGCCGGTCAATTCTTCACCAGCGTGAACTTGGAAGCTGTCGGGAGCGTCGCCACCGAGCATGCGGGTCTTGAGAACAGCGCGTGCATTCACGCCTGAACCGCCGGTAACGGTTGCATTGATAACTTCAACATTGGGGTTTTGTTCGTTGAAGAGGGTGATGAGTGCTTCCAATGCAGGACCTTCGTCACCTGCCCACCAAGAAAAGATTTCCAATTCACCAGACAAGTCGTCTTGAGCGAACCCAGCACTGACAGCGGTCAATGCAAGTGCCAATACCAAAAAGAGTGCGAGTGCTTTTTTCATTTGAGAGAATCTCCGAAAATGATGTAAGTAAAACACAGTAGCACAAGATTGTGCACGGAACAGTATACATTAACGGCAATCATCATTCAATATCACAGTCCCAAAAAAGTTTGTGAATTACTAATGCAAAATATGTGCTTCAATCGGAAAGCGCACAGCATCCTGACCTGATTGCGTGTTTAGCCGTTCTCCTGTTTCAAAGTCGTATAGCCCGACCCAAAGCCTACAAAGGTGATCTGTTCCCCAAACGAGGCGTCTTGCGCGTTAACATGTTGCTCTCGTCCCCATAATCCAACGCAGGCAAAAACCGATCCACCGTCATGAGGCGCAACCACAGCGCGACTGCCAGCAAGATCACTAAGGGAAATCCAAACCACACACGTGACCACATTCGAGAAGAGAGGGGCATGGGTTCATCCATTCGCAAGCATAATTTGGGAGACATTCTCTACAGCTTGGGGGGCAGTGTCAAGCATATAGCCACCCGACCCCTTTAGGTATACAGAGGTCGGGTACATCGCGCGAAGCAACTAGAATTAGTCTTCGTCAATCTCGCCATCAATGATGGCATACACTTTATCGAGCAAGTCTTCAGCGGTTTCTAACGATTCCAGCGCGGTTTCATCATCGACACGCATCAAACTGCTTGCGCTTTCCAACAATGCCTGCGCCGCCTCGATCAAGAGTTTGGCAACATCTTGATATTCATGGGGCACAATCAAATCATCCAACACTTTATTTGCTTGTTGTGCCTGCCCAGTCGCCTGTTGCAAGATACGGATCACTTCTGTTGATGTATTCATGCCCGCCCCTAGCGCGCTTCAACGGTGGCAATAATTGGCTCGCTAGGCTTGAGTACCCCAACCGACTTCAACCCGATTTCGTGCGTGTTTTGGATGCGGATTCGGAACGCTTGACTGATGGTCGCAATTAAGATTGCACCTTCCATCAGGGCGAAGTGATTGCCAATGCAAATGCGCGGACCTGCTCCGAAGGGATAGTAGGCGTAGCGTGGGCGTTCGTTTGCCACTTCGGGGAGGAAGTGATCGGGGTAGAACTCATCGGGGCGTTCCCAATAATCGGGGTGACGATGCGTTCCAAAGGGGTAGATCAAAACCATCGAGCCTTTTGGTACGGTATAGCCAGCGATCACATCATCCTCAATGGCATCACGCACGGTGATGAAAACAGGAGAACGCAAACGCAAAGTCTCATCCATGAGCATGCGCGTATATTTCAAGCTAGACAAATCTTCAAGCGTGGGACGTTTGCCTCCTAGCACGCTTGCCAATTCCTCATGTAGTTTTTGCTCATCAGCGGGATGTTGCGCCAAGAAGTAGTACAACCAAGTGAGCATGCTGGCGGTGGTTTCATGACCGGCGAAGAACGTAATCAGCACTTCATCGCGTAACTGTTCATCGGTCATCATCTCCCCGGTTTCCTCATCCTTCGCGCTCATCAACATAGAAAGCAGATCATTGCCTAAGCCTTCCTTGCGTCGCGTTTGAATGATGCCCATGATGTATGCGTCAATATGTTCTTTAGCCTGCTTCACGCGGACGTTGCGTGGTGTAGGAACAAACAGGGGCACATCAAAAATTGAGCTAGCGGTATTCGAGACGTATTCTAACAGTTCGATCAAGGCATGACCGGTTTCAGCAAAGTCATCAGAAATGTCAATGCCAAACATCGAGCGCGAAATAATGCTCATGGTGACTTCAAGCATAGCTAGGTTCAAGTC
Organism: uncultured Chloroflexota bacterium; assembly: GCA_903877335.1. GTDB lineage: Bacteria > Chloroflexota > Anaerolineae > Aggregatilineales > Phototrophicaceae > CAIRDJ01. Next base: position 11,977 of record CAIRDJ010000045.1, read on the forward strand.
AAACGGTTTGCCGTCGGCATATTTCTGATGCCACTTCGCTGTGAGTTGCTCGCCAGCATCCACCATAATATCCGCAAACTGACGAATCCCATTGGGGGTATAGGTCGGTTGCATCAGCTTACGCTGTCTGCGCCACAGGGTATCCCCTTCGGTGGGGAGCAAGCCATTCCCCAAGATCGCACGGAGTTTGGCGTGACTGGTGAGCTTCATGTAGTTATCAGCATTCTTGACCATCACATGGTGAATATCATCTGGACGCACCAGCAGGAACTGATGCAAAGGACCTGCCATCATATGGGCAATATCCCCATATTCTTTCCAAACACTATAGTAGAAGTCAACCATACCTTGCTTAGAAATTTTGGAAACCACCCCTAGAATAGGCATGCCCTTGGGACCGGCTGGGAACTGTGCTTTCAGGTGTTCGATCATCATGACTCACTCTGTATCAACCATTCATCGCGGTCAGTCTACACGAGATATTGTAAAGATAGAATTATTTCCCACATTTTCTTAACAATTAGATCGAGGTGAATTAACAAAAACCCCTTGCAAATTTTTATCATCCGTGTAAAATAATTTAAAGTCCATGATACTTTAAGGAGCATCTAATGAAAAACATTCCCATTATTCGTCGTCTCAATGAAGAGTGGCATGAAATCGCTCTTTACATCTATACCGCTATTGTGGTTGCACACTGGGCGGAACATCTAAGCCAAGCATTTCAGATTTGGGTTTTGGGTTGGCCCCGTCAACAAGCTGGCGGTGTTTTGGGCTTATTCTTCCCCGTTCTAGTTAGTTCTGAATGGCTCCATTACGCTTATGCCATTGTCATGCTAATTGGCTTCATCATTTTGCGCCCAGGTTTTGGTGGTCGCTCACGGATGTGGTGGGATATTGCGTTGTGGCTACAGGTTTGGCATCACTTTGAACACGCGCTTTTGTTCTCCCAGGCACTCGGTGACTTCACCTTATTCAACTCCCCCGTTCGCACCAGCATTGCACAACTTTTCTTCCCCCGTGTAGAGCTTCACTTGTTCTACAATGTGGTGGTGTTTGTGCCGATGATCATTGCGATGTACTATCACTTGGTACCCCCCAAGGGCGAAAAGTTCAGCTGCTCATGCGCTCATTACGTCATCCGTTTTGAAGAAGGTAAAGTTTTGCCCCGTTACATTCGTCAACCCAAAAATATCTAACCTTCTTTCTACAGAAATCAAAAGCCTGTTCGTATGAGCAGGCTTTTTTTTGCCCCACCCTTTTCCCACTCTCCTATCAAATTGGTAAGTAAATCAGTATAATGCTTCATGGAGACCAATTTATAATAGGAAAGTTAACTGATGTTGAAACGATTGCTTTTTCTGAGCTGGTGTTTCCTCGTGGGGTCGGTGTCTGTTTTGGCACAAGACGCGCCCGATCTCTTACACGTTCCCTCTCCTACATGGGAAGATCAGATCATCTACTTCGTCATGACCGACCGCTTCAATGATGGAGACCCCACCAACAACCAACAAGGCGTGGCGGAGTTTGAACAAGGGGATGACCGCAAATATCAAGGCGGAGACTTCGCCGGCATTCTGGAACAACTGGACTACATTCAAGGCTTAGGTGCGACTGCTCTATGGATTACGCCACCCGTTGCCAACAATTGGTGGGGAGAAGAAATTCAATACGGTGGGTATCACGGTTATTGGGCACGCGACTTCATGGCGGTGGATGAACACTTGGGCACGCTTGAGGATTATCAAAACCTCTCACGCACCTTGCATGGTCGCCAGATGTACTTGATTCAAGACATTGTGGCAAACCATGTGGGCGACTATTTCACTTATTGGGATGCAACGGAAAAAGCTCACAACTGGAACGAGAGCGACCCCACACAAGGCTACCGCGCCAACACCAACCACCCCACTCCCCTGCCTGTTCCCCCGTTTGACCAAAACGATCCGCGCAATCCCGCCCACCTTGAGGCAGGCATTTATCACTTCACCCCAGACATCACCAATTACAATGACTCCAACCAACGCCTGAACTATCAACTTTCCGGCTTGGATGATTTGAACACGGTTAACCCAATCGTGCGCGATGAATTGCGCAAGGCGTATGGCTATTGGATCAAAGAGGCGGGGGTGGATGGATTTCGCATTGATACCGCTATCTATGTGGAGCATGAATTCTGGCAAGACTTCATCCACAATAGCGAATCGGAATTTGCCGGGGTGAACGTGGTGGCACAATCCACCGGACGCGAAAACTTCTTGACCTTTGGAGAAGCATGGGTGGGTTCAGGCGCGTTCAACATGAACGGGGAGCAAGTGATCCCAACATACTTGGGAACGCCCGAAGAACCCGAAATGGCTTCTATGCTTAACTTCCCGTTGCAATCGGAGATCACGCGCATCTTTGCCGAAGGGCAGAAGACCAGTGCCATGACTTACCGTCTCGAAGGGGCACAGCGCAAGTATCCTAACCCCAACCTCCTGCCGATCTTCCTAGATAACCACGACATGCCCCGCTTCTTGAACAAGAGTAGCCAAGACGGCTTGAAGCAGGCGTTGGTCTTTTTGATGAGCGCACAAGGCATACCGGTTATCTACTATGGGACGGAACAAGGTTTCACCGATACTCGCGCGGCAATGTTTGCCGAAGGGGTGGATTCAGACGGCGTGGATCACTTCGATACCACACACCCAATCTACCAACACATCGCCAGCTTGTCCGCCTTACGCAAGGCAAACCCCGCCCTTTCACGGGGTGACTTGACTGTTTTGGGGGATAGCAAGCAAGGGGCGGGCTTGTTCGCCTTCAAACGCGAATATGAAGGAACGAGCCTATATACCGTTTTCAACACGGCGGATACCCCCATTCTTGCAGACTTCACCCTCGACTTGCCTGCAGGGACAACCCTCACCGCCCTATTCAATATGGGGGGCACCACCCAACTGACGGTAGGCAATGATGGGCGCGTGCTTGCTCCGTTGCCTGCGCGTGAGGCAATGATCCTCACCATCTCGCCTGAAGCAAGCACCGCCACTGTCACCCCCTCCGCCGAGATCACCCTAACCACCGACTTGACCGCTAACGAAATCAGCGAGTCTGTCACCTTAGAGGGAGTGGTGAGCGTGCCCTCCAGTGAGTTGATGCTGGTCATCAATGGCGTGGTGGCAGAGGACTTGACCTTCCGCGCAGAGGCAGATGGAACATGGGCAACCACGCTTCCGATTGATCGCTTCAAGGTGGGCAAGCATACTAACCAACTCTTGGTATATGCGCCTGAACTGGGCACGACCTCCGCGGTGGTGGAATTTGTCACTCGTGTACAAATCGCTGGGGATGCCATCCGCGTGAGTGACCCCGCCGATGACGACAACGGCATCTATGGCACGTATGGCTATCCGACGGATGCCACCTTCAGCAATCAATTGGATGTACTGGGCGCGGAGATGATCCCGTTCGGCTCTAACCTCGTGTTACGCTTTGACATGGCGGAGATCACCACTGTATGGAATCCTAGCAACGGTTTCGATCATGTGCTATTCCACATCTTCATTGATATTCCCAGCCAAGATGGAGGCGCAAGCATCTTGCCGTACTTGAATGCCGAGTTTGCCGAAGACTTCACTTGGGACTACATGACTTTTACAGAGGGTTGGAACAGTCGCCTATACACTAGCGACGGGGCAACCGCAGAAACCTTCGGGAATGTCAGTCGCCCGGCGCCCGAAGTCAGTGTGAAGGGCAACACCATCGAAATTGTGATTGCAGGGGAAGCACTAGGCAGACCCGCCACCTTAGAAGATGCGCGGGTGTACGTTGCGCTGTGGGATTGGGAGGGCATCAGTGGGGTGCATCGACCCCTCACGGCGGAAGGTGGGCAGTGGGCTTTCAGCAGTGGCACGGATGAAGTGTTGCCACGCATCATGGAAGACTTGTGGATCAACTGGGAGCCTGCAAGTGGGCACCCCCTCAAGATAGACTTAGACCGACTCCCCTAGTGGGTAACTCGTAACAAGAATGGGCAACCGCGGTTGCCCATTTCTATTCACGCGCTGACGCATTTACCCGACGATTTCGCTAATTTGTACCTGTCGGCGTTCTTTGGCACTAATGAGGGCAGCTTCGATCACCGCTTGCACTTGTGCCCCATCCTCAAACGTGGGTGCATCATACGACTCTCCCGTAGCAATAGCGCGAATGAATCCACGCGCCATGTGATCCTGCTCATGAAAGACTTGGCGATATTGCTTTTGAATGTCGTCAGACGGTGCGCCTTGCAAAATGGCATCTGTTATGGGAAGTTCCTTCAGATACCCTTCCCCTTGTTTTGCCCCGCGCACATTGCTGATCTTTGCCCAATCGGTGTGAGAGTAGAGTGTGCCTGCGCTCCCGTGTAATTCCACATGGTGAGTTTGCTCACGGGGGGTATCCTCGTAGGCAACGCTGGTGACGTGAATAGAACCTAACGCCCCGTTCGCAAATTGCACTTGCAACAAGGCGACATCATCCCCACGTTGATAGGGTTGCCCATGTGGGGGTAAATCGCGCATGACGTTGCAGTTCAACATGGCATTGACCGCGACAATTTCGCCGTAATACCACCGCGCCAAATACAACATGTGTGAGCCTAAATCCCCCACCACGCCCGCGCCTGCCACGTCCAAATCAAACCGCCATTGATATTTTGCTGTGCGAGCATAGCCGGCATAGTAGCGCATGTTGAGCATGTACGGCGTGCCGATGTAATCTTCCTCCAGCAATTGCTTGAGGTATCGAAACGCTGGCATGAAGCGATAAGTGAACGGGACGAGTGTCCGCACGTCGGCACGCTGGGCAGCATCCGCCATTGTCCGAGCTTGGGCATAGGTGAAGGCGAGGGGCTTTTCACACAGAACATGAATACCCCGCTCAATTGCCCCCATGCTCATGGCAAAATGCGCATCGTTGGGAGTATTGACAACCAGCACCTCTAACGCTTCTTGCGCTAACATGTCCTCCCAGTCGGTATAAGCGTGTGGGATTGACCATTGTTGAGCGAAGGCTTGCGTCGTTTCGGGATTGCGCCCCGCCACCGCCACCACTTTTGCCTGGGGATGTGTGGCAAGCGCAGGCATATACATTTCGTTTGACCACCAACTTGTACCAATTATTCCAACATTAACCATATTCTCTCAATCCTCTTCGCAAACGATATCCACTATTTAACTTTGCCGATTTCTTACGTTCAACCCGACAGCACGAAAAATGCCGATCATGACTGTTGCCCCCACTTCTGCCACAGGGTGCATTGGTTGGTGAGGAGCAAGGGCAACCGTGACGCAGGTTAGCAACGCACCCGCGCACCGTCTTGTTCAGCGGAAGCGCGGATGGCATCCCACAGCTTCGCCATGCGTAAGCCCACGCTCGGTGGGCACGGGTTCTCGATTTCCCCAGCGCGAACCTGCATGAACTGTTCCCATGCACCGCGCATGGGTGGCAAGTCTACTGGGCTAAACTCGCTTTCCCCCTCTTTACGCACCAAGAGGCGTTCTCCCCATTGACCGGTACGGATGATGCCCTCGGTTAGGAACACAGTAATTTCTGATTCGCACGAGCGAATGGTATCCCCCGAAGCGTTAATCGTCACCAACGCGCCCCCATCCAACTTGCCCACCATCGCCCCGATGATGTCCACTTCCATACCGCGATTGTCTAGCCACGCTGCCACCTGAGCGAAGTCTTGCCCGACGAGTGTACACACGGTGTTGAGCATGTGTGCGCCTGTATCGAACAAGAACCCACCCCCCGACATGTGCGGTTGAACGCGCCAGGTATTCGCGCTGAGTCCCTTCCAGTTTTGCCAAACTGTACCACTCACATTGAGCAACTCCCCTAGCTCCCCTGATTGAATCAGGCGGGCGGCTTCACGCACTTGGGGCGAAAGCCCCCCTTGAAACGCCACCACGAGCAAGCGGTTGGTCGCTTCGCTGATGCGGATGAGGTCTTGTGCTTCGGTGGCATTCATCACCATAGGCTTTTCGAGTAGCACATCCAAGCCAGCTTCTAGGCATGCCTTCGTTTGGGCGTGATGCAAGGAGTGGGGAGTGATGATGAACGCAACATCCAATTGCCCCGCAAAGTCAACCAACAACTGGGCAAGGTCAGGTTGATTAGGTGGAAGCGGATGCTCAAGCGAGTCTAGTCGCTCACAGGTGAGCTCATATTGTTCCTGAGAAGGTTCACACACGGCGACGATCTGCGCCCCGTGTTGTATCATCAAGGGCAGATGGGAGCGTGCCATCCCCCCTGCACCGATCAAAAGTGTGCGGACGGTCATTTAAGCGTCTCCTTTTTGGTGGGTGAACTGGGGCACATGCCCAAAGTGTAAGGCGGGGTTGGAGGTGGGGGCACACCAATGCACAGCATTCCGTAGCACGTGCTGAACGTGGGCGTGATAGTAGATGGGATAGGTTTCATGACCGGGGCGGAAGTAGAAAATTTTGCCTTGCCCACGATGGTAGCATAACCCACTGCGGAAGACTTCTCCGCCTTCAAACCAACTGATGAACACCAGTGAATCTGGCTCTGGCACATCGAAGTATTCCCCGTACATTTCCACTTCTGGGATTTCAAAGAAGGGGGGCAACCCTTGCGCAATCGGATGCGCAGGATTCACCGTCCAGATGCGCTCTAGCTCCCCGGCTTCGCGCCAGTGCAGATCGCAAGATGTGCCCATGAGCTTCTTGAAGACTTTAGAGAAATGCCCAGAGTGCAAAACAACCAAGCCCATCCCACCCAACACACGTTGATGAACGCGGTTGACCACAGCATCCTGTACTTCGTCGTGCGCCATGTGACCCCACCACATCAATACATCGGTTTGTTCTAGCACCTCATCGGTTAGGCCGTGTTCGGGTTCATCTAAGGTTGCCACGCGCACGCTCAAGCTCTCATCTTTGCACAACGCCTCCGCAATGACGGCATGGATGCCATCGGGATAGACTGCTTGAACGTCAGGGTGAATTTTTTCGTGGCGATACTCATTCCAAATGGTAATTCGTAACATCTTTTTTCCCTTCGTGTAAGTCGATAAAACTCCCTCTTCATCACGAAAAGGAAGCCTTGCA